>JBAUHD010000560.1:0-4749 GCA_049680085.1 Acidobacteriaceae bacterium | reverse complement strand
GCTTGGCCTCGCCGGTCTGGGGAGTGATGTCTCCGTAGCCGACGGTGCTCATGGTGACCATGGCGTAGTAGAGCGCGGTGATGAGGCCGTGGATGGGCGGCTTGTATTCGCTGCCGAGATAGAAGGCGCCGAAAGTGGCGTACATGAGCAGCATGGCGACGGAGGTAAGCGCGAACAGCGTGCTGGCCGCCACGCTGGAGCGGTCGAAATGATGCCAAGCCAGCAGCAGCAGGACGAGGATAAGGATGAAGTACGTCGCCAGCGCACTATGAATGTGACGACTGAGCACGGTGTTGAGAGTGGCGGCGAGGGCCAGCAGCAAGGCCATGAGCCATGCCACGCGGGAGCGCCACAGCAGGCCGAATCCCATGGTGATCATGCCTCCGCCGATGAGCAGGACGGGCAGCAGCCAGAGCTTGAAGTCGAAATCGCCTTCGGCTAATCCGTGGAGGTAAGGCGACCAGTGCGCGCCAAAGCCGGCGCGCAGCACCAGATAGCCGGCCAGCACGAGCATGGCGGCGAGCGGGACATGGGGGAACCAGTAGTGTCCGCCGAGCAGCTTATGCGCGTGCTGGAAACGGGCGCGCAGGCGCTGGAGACGTGACGGGACGATCTGCCGGACTGTTTGCTGATTCAACACAAATGCTTTTGGAAATATGGCAGATCGGAGCGGCTGACGCAATCATGTCGGAGAAAGTCAGAAGCGGGAAGCGGCTGTTGGGGCGTGGGTGAAGCTTGGTCAGGCGCGATCGTAGTGAAGTTTGAGGGAGAGAATGGCGAGGCAAAGAGCCAGAGTTGTGGCGTTGGCGAGGATGACGGGGAGGGAGTGGATGAAGATTCCGTAGACCAGCCAGAGGACCTCGCCGACGGAGAAGACGGTGAACATGACCAGGGAGATATCGCGGGCGGTCTTGCGCCGGTAAACGCGCGCGAGCTGCGGCACGAAGGCAATGGTGGTGCAAACGGCGGCGACGGAGCCGACGAAATTGACGATCCAGAGAGAGGGAGGCATCCTGAGTTGATCTTATTCGAGATCAGGCGATGCGGATTTCCGGCGTGGCGGCGAGGAGGGTCTGGGTGTATGGGTCGCGCGGCGCGTTGCAAATCTGGGCGGCGTCTCCATACTCGACCATGCGCCCGTTGTGCAGAACGGCGATGCGCGTGGAGAGATAACGCACCATGGGCATGGAGTGGGAGATGAAGAGATAGGTCAGCGAAAAATCGCGCTGGAGGTTGCGCAGCAGGTTGGCGATTTGCGCGGCCACGCTCACGTCGAGCGCGGAGAGGGGCTCGTCGAGGACGATCAACTCGGGGCGGAGGGCGAGGGCGCGGGCGATGTTGATGCGCTGGCGCTGGCCTCCCGAAAACTCGTGCGGGTAGCGGGGCAGGGCGGAGTCGTCGAGCCCAGCGGCTCGGAGCAGCTCGGAGACTTTGGCGCGCAGGGCGGAGCCGCGAAGCCCCGAATCAAGCGAGGCGCGGTGGATGATGAGCGGCTCGGCTACGATGTCGCGCACGCGCATACGCGGATTGAGGACGGCGTAGGGGTCCTGGAAGACGATTTGCAGGCGGCGGCGAAGGTGGCGCAGCTTGCGCGGCGCGAGGCCGGTAAGGGTCTGGCCGTCGAAGAGGACGCTGCCGGAGGTGGGCTCGATGAGTCCCATGACCATGCGGGCGATGGTGGATTTGCCGGAGCCGGATTCACCGACAAGGCCGAGGGTTTCGCCGCGCTCGATAGTGAAGGAAACGTCGTTGACCGCGGGGGTGCTGTCCGCGTAGGTCTTGACGAGGTGGCGGGCTTCGAGGAGGGGCATGATTCAAAGATAGCTAAAAAGCGGGTGGCTAAGAAGCGGGTGGCTGAGTTCCTTAATTCGTGGAAGTTCAGGTCCCTCCACTTCGCTGCGCTCCGGTCGGGATGACAAATCTTCGCTAAGAAATGGCGGGTGGGAGCTTCGGGTGGAGCTTTTCGAATCCGGTGGCTTGCTGGTAGGCACGGGCGAAGGCGCAGAGCTTGGCGTCCTGGTAATGGCCCGCGAGGAAGGTGATGCTGACGGGGGTGCCGGGGCCACCGATCTGGTCGTCGTCTCCGGTATCGACCGGCGGCGGGGGCGGCGCGTCGGGCCCGCGAAGGCCGTTGGGAACGATGCAGGCGGGGTGTCCGGTGAGATTGGTGACAACCAACTGCTGGCTATTCGTGGCGGCTACGATGATGTCCACCTTCTGGAACAGCGCCGAGATCTGCTGGATGGCGAGCGAGCGGGCGCGGTTGGCCTGGATGTATTCAACGGCGGGGTAGAAGCGCGCGATGCGGAAATCATTGGGCCAGTCCTGAGGGCCTTGTTCGGTGAGGAGACGGTCGCGTCCGGAGAGCGTGAGATCGTCGAAAGCGGCGGCGGCTTCGGCGGTGAGCAGCGGGACCATTGCGTCGTAAGGAAGGTTGGGCAGATCGAGCGGGATGAGGTTCACGCCCATGGAGCGTAACTTGTCGAGCGCGGCGAGGTCGTACTTGCGGTCATAGGCGCGGCGGGCGTGCGCGTTGGCCGCTTCCTGCTCGTGTTGCTCGCGATTTTTCTTTACCGCTTCGCTTTGGTTCTGCGGTTTTTGGGCCGGCGGCGGTGGGCCGAGCAGGGGCGCGGTCGGCTCGGGCTCTTTCTCCGGCTCGAATTCTTTGGCGAAGTAGCCGATGCGGAGGCGCTTCCAGTCGAGGCCGGCGTTCCAGTTGAAGGCGGCGTTGCGTGCGGAGAGGTCTTCGCCGTCGGGGCCGTGGATGGCGGTGAGGACGATGGCGCAGTCTTCGACGGCGCGGCAGATGGGGCCGAGCTTGTCCATGGTCCAACTGACGGCCATGGCTCCGGTGCGGGGGACAAATCCAAAGGTGGGACGGAGGCCGGTGACGCCGCAGCGAGTGGAGGGTGAGGAGATGGAACCGAGCGTTTCCGAACCAATGGAGAAGGCGACGCACCCGGCGGAGGTCGCCGACGCCGGCCCTGCAGAAGACCCGCTGGAGCCCTGCTTCGGGTTCCAGGGATTGCGGGTTTGGCCTCCAAACCATTTGTCGCCCATGGCGAGGGCTCCAAGGGTGAGCTTGGCGATGAGGACGGCTCCGGCGGCGTCGAGGCGCTTGACCACGGTGGCGTCTTCATCGATGACCTGATGCTCGAAGCCTCCGGCTCCCCAGGTGGTGGGATAGCCTTTGACGGCGAGGAGGTCTTTGGCTCCCCAGGGGAGGCCGTGGAGCGGGCCGCGATATTTCCCGGCGGCGATTTCGTGGTCGGCTTCGCGGGCCTGCGCGAGGGCGCGCTCCTCGGTGAGCGTGATGACGAAGTGGAGGAGCGGGTCGTAGCGCTTGAGGCGGGCGAGGTACATCCGGGTGAGATCGACGGAGGAGACTTTGCGGCGGCGGACGAGGTCGGCGAGTTGGGGGACGGTGTAGAAGGCCACGTCCTCAAGGTTTTTGGGCATGGAGGCGGTGACGTGGCTGTAGACGGGGGCGCGCTGGCCGGTGCTGACGGATTCGCCGGGCGGGAGCGGGTCGAAGATATAGGCCGGTGCAACGCTATTCGGCAGATGGAGCTTGCGGATGGCGGAGTAGGTATCGCGCTGCTGGTTGAGTCCGTCGAGCATCATCTTGGCCTGATCGGGCGTGATGGTGACGGCGGCGAGGGCGGCGGCCTGGTCGATCATTGGCTGGGTGATGGGTGCAGGTTTGGACTGGGCCGGGCCTTGGGTTTTGGGCTGCGGCTTGGATTCAGCCTGGGAGGCGAGCGCGTAGAGCGCTCCGGGGAACAGGGTGGAGGCGAGGCCTCCGCTACCTGCGATGGCTAAGAACGAGCGGCGGTCGATCGGCATTTTTTCTTCCTTGTGGAGTCAGCGGAAGTATACCGCCCACTTCCCACACGTCTCAAAATCGAGGGGTGGGGCACCCGTATTCGCTGTTTTCCGCTTCGTGAGTTGCTGTAGTTCATTCATTCTAAAAGGTTTTCTTAAAGACGATTGGTTGTAACTCATTGACAACAAAGGGTTTTCTGAAAATCGCGTTGTTGCAGTTCATTCATTCTAAAGAGCTTTCTTAAGAATTTAGTGAGTTGAGAAGCGGGTAGCTGAAAGCGCCTCTTGTTCCCCGTTCAAGCCAAAGGCGGGCTTGAATGGGCCACCCCGAATGTTGCTATGACATTGGGACTGGCTCCTAAAAGCGAAAGGCGCGGCCCTCGTGGCTGCGCCTTTCCTGATTTTTCTGCTCTGTTTTTATTATACCAAGTTGGGGTTTAATCAAATGCATGGATTAAGTTATTGAAAAATGGTCGGTTAGTTAGATTTGCCACTTGACAAACATTTGGAGAAGGCTTCCGGTGCAATGGAAGATCTGCATCGGCATCCCGGCTTAAGTGGCCATATTGAGGCAGCGAAAGTTCCCCACTCAAGCCAAATGCGGGCTTGGGTGGGCCACCTTCTGTCGCTCATGAGGTCAGATGTCGAGGTTCTTTACGTCGAGGGCGTTTTCTTCGATGAACTTGCGGCGGGCTTCGACGTCTTCGCCCATGAGGGTGGTGAAGATGGTCTCGGTTTCGGCGATGTCTTCGAGCTTGACCTGGAGGAGAGTGCGGCGTTCAGGGTCCATGGTGGTCTCCCATAGCTGCGTGGAGGTCATTTCGCCGAGTCCCTTGTAGCGCTGGACGGAGTATTCGCGGCGGCCCTGCTCGATGAGGTATTCGAAGAGGTCGTGGGCGGTCTGCTTTTCGACCGGTTCCAGAG
>JBAUHD010000559.1:0-5322 GCA_049680085.1 Acidobacteriaceae bacterium | reverse complement strand
AACACCAGCCCCAGAAAGAGCGGAACGTACTTCAGCGAACGGTTGACCGACTGGTACGGGCTCGCGACCTCGACGAACGAGACGCTCATGGCAGTTGCGTCGAGGCCGGACATCGAGTCCGCGGGGCCTTCCGCGCGCACTCCTCGCGCGATGAATGGCACCGACCACGCCGCCGTGAAACCGCTCCCCGTCACGGTGCGGCTCACTGGAAGAAAGCCTCCATCAAACCCCGGACTCGGCCAGTCCCCCTGTTCCGTCACACGGGTGGTCTTTCCCCAGGCGAGTACGGCAATGCGCTGCGCTCCGGAAAAATGCAGCGTCGAGGACACGCTGAACTGCGCGTTGGGAGCGGCCAAGTTGGGCACATGAGCCCCGAACAGCGTGAGCCGGAGCCGAGACCGCTGATCGCTGCCGAGCCGCAGATTCGGCGCGCTTTCCGCTGGAGTGAGCGTGAAAGTTTTGCCGCCCGTGGCCAGCGTTGCGTCCGCCTGCGCGCCGCGCGCGTCGCTCACGCCGACCAGGATCTCCGCCCGGCTCCAGTCGAGATTCGTACCCGAAAGCGCGGCCGGCACCCCGGTCAAATCAAAAGTCGAATCGAGCTTCAGGTCCGCCCGGAAAACCGGAACCCTGAATAGCGAACGGCGTCGCTCCTCGGTCGTTGTTTTCACCACTGCCGAAGCCTGCTTCGGAAATACGAGATACATCCCGTGCCTGGCGGGCTCTGTCGGCAGGTCCGAGGATGTGGTGTACGGAATCGCCAGAATGGGGCCGAGGAAGGTCTGCTCTCCTCCGACATTCTGGCTGATCTGCTTCACCACGTCCGCCTCGCGGCCCTTTCTGTCCTGAATCAGCGCCTCCACCAGTAATGCGGGAATCAGCATCAGCAGGGCCAGAAAGCAGATTACGATCAGCTTCACGCCCATCGATCGCGTTCTGAATTTTGAATGCAGCAACGACGGCACACCGGACAACTCGTTCATCGCGTTTCCTCCTCAATAACTTTGTATTGCAAAGTAAAAACTCAAAAAAATTTATGCCCGCGACGGCATTAATTCGCGCACTACGGCCGAGGTGGTCGCGTCTTTCGCGCCCCTCGCCGCGTCCCGAACTACCTGCTCCAGCGTCTCCAGATATTCCAGATACCGTTCGCGTCCCGACGCCGTGATCCGGCAAACCGTCTGCGGACGATTGTGGTTGTAGCCCTTGTCGATCTCTACCATCCCGTCCTTTTCAAGGACGCTCAAATGGCGGCTCAGATTCCCGTCGGTCAACGAGCAAAGGCGCTTCAGCTCGTTAAAGGTAAGCCCCTTCGGATGCGTAATCAGGGACGTGAGCAAGCTCAGGCGTGCCCGCTCGTGGATTAACCGATCGAGCCCCTGGTAAGCGAAGCGCCCCTCGCTGGACCGCGTTTTAGTCTTCATTGCGCCACTCTTTCGCGGAAGCGAACAAAATTCCGGCGATCAGCATCTGCCCCACCCCGAAGGGAATCGCCATTGCCCACGGCGAGAGCGCCCGGTTCCCGCCCAGCCCTATGCAGACCAGTCCAGTGAACAGATACCACACCGCGGCAGCCACGATGGGGCGCGGCAAAAAACGGCAGGAAGCGAAGATTCCCAGGCTGAAGGTGATCTGCCACAGTCCCGGCAGCATCCATGCGACTTCCGGAACGGCGCGCAGCAGCACAAGGGAAAGCAGCAGCCCCGCTCCCAGGGCCGGCAAAAACTGCTCCACCGCCATGTGGATCATCTCATCCGAAAGCCCGGAATGAATGCGGCGGCTCCGCGTATACATCTGGAAGCCGGCCAGCGCAACCGAAACAAACGCCGTCGCGTACCAAAGCCCCACGTATTGCCCCGCATGGCTCGCGGGCTGCGGAATCCAAAGACCCTGCGCAACCCCAGCCAGCACCGCGAAGGCGCTGGTGGCCGCCAGCGTAGCCGGGCCGTAGCCGCGAAACTCCGTCGTGCGCGCCACCTGCCTGCGGATGCTGCTGATATCGCCGAGTGCCTTATTGAGATTGAGCTCATCCATGGGCATTCACTTTACAGTGTAAAGTAAGCTCCACGATAAAACTTGTCAACAAAGATTCTGAGGAGATTCCAGCGTATCGCTTAACATCCCGCAAACCAGAGCCAGCGGCAGACCCACCACGTTGAAATAACACCCCTGAATCCGAGGAATCCACCGTGCCGCATATCCCTGAATCGCGTACCCGCCAGCCTTGTCCATCGGCTCGCCCGTCGAGACGTAGGCCGCAATCTCTTCATCGGAAACCGTCAGCATCGTCACGTGCGTCACCTCGCCCGCCGTCTCCACACGGCCGCGGGAAGCCACCGCAATTCCCGTGATCACCTGGTGGGTCGCACCCGCGAGCGAACGCAGCATTCGCGCCGCATCCGCCGCATCGGCAGGCTTGCCCAGAATCTCCCCACTCGGCGCAACCACCGTCGTATCGGCGCCCAGAACCACGTCCTGCCGCGGCTCCGCGCCCAACCGCGCATACACCGCC
This sequence comes from Acidobacteriaceae bacterium, assembly GCA_049680085.1. Classification (GTDB taxonomy): domain Bacteria; phylum Acidobacteriota; class Terriglobia; order Terriglobales; family Acidobacteriaceae; genus Silvibacterium. The sequence goes on along the minus strand of JBAUHD010000559.1, from coordinate 2,813 downwards.
TGCGCTTTTTCCCGAGCCAGACGAGTCACGTACGCAACCGGGTTTTCCCCAGGCCGCAAATCTTCAGGAATCGAAGCGGGCGTGACCGTAAATTGAAATCCAGCCTGCGCCAGCAATTCCCGGCGGCGCGGCGATGCCGAAGCGAGCACAAGCATAAAAGGAATTATTCCATGCCGGACAACGCCTAAGGCTTAGGCGCGAAGTACCCCTTCATTGCCCGAACCTTGTATTGACGGTCCAGGCAGAACAGATAAATCGTCCGGAACGCCCCATCGTTCTTGAAGTCCGCAGGCTTATAGACCAGCGCGTACTGGCTCCGCAGCTCCTCCTGAATCGCCTGGAAACTCGCCGGCATATCCTCCAGCCGCCGCGGGAAAAATGCCCGCCCGCCCGTCGCCTCGGCAATCTTCTCAAGCACCGAATCGCCGCGCTCGCGCGTCGGGCTGGTGTTGGTGCTGATCGAGTAAACGATGGTCGCCGCCCGCTGGCATTCCTTAATCGCGTCGTCCAGATTAGCGTGGCTCTGGTTGTCGTCCCCGTCGGAAATCAGCACCATGGCCTTGCGCACCGGCTCCTGACCGCGCGCCACGTCCAGCAGCTTGTCGCGGCACGCGCTGTACACCGCGTCATAGAGCGCCGTGCCCCCGCCCGGACGCAGCGAGTCAATTCCCGTCGTCAGCAGATCAAGATTATTCGTCCAGTTCTGCTTATAATCCGGCGTTACGTCAAAGCCTTCGACAAACGCCCTGTCCGTCTTCGGCTTCAGCGTCTGCTGCAAAAAGGCGATCGAAGCCTGCTGCTCAAACTGGAAACGCCGCCGAATCGACGTGCTGGTGTCAATCAGGATCCCCACCCGAAGCGGCAGGTTCGTCTGCCGCGTAAAGCTGTACACGCGCTCCGGAGCCCGCTGATTGTCCAGCAGAGCGAAATCATTCTGGTTCAGGTCCCGGATGAAGTGACCGTGCTTGTCCGTCACGGTAAACACCAGGTCAACTTCGTTCACCTGCTGCTGAATCGTGTACTGGTCGTCGCCGCTCTTGCTCGCAGTCTCGACCGCCGGATTCTGCGCCGTCGAGGCCGCGCCCGACTGCGCCGGGGCCGCCGGTTTGGACTGCGCCCATGCGCCCACGGAAACAAAAGCCGCCAGCAGCGACGCTGAGCAAAAACAAAAAAATTTAGAAACGCAGGAATTCATTTTGCTTCAATTATTTTACATTGCCCGCCGCCCGCGCCGGCAAAAGGTATCCCCACCGCCAACGCCCGGCCGGCAGCGCGCCCTCAAGGACCGATGTAAAGCTCCACCGGCGAAAAGCCAATCGTGTGGTGATCATTGTCCACGCGCAAAAACAGCGGAGTCTTGCCGCCGTTGATATTCACGCCCATCACCACTCCGTTGCCCACCGACTTGGCCACGATGATCTGGTGCGACTTGATCACGCCATAATCGCTCGCCGGCCCCCAGTCCTTCTGGAACTGCGCAAAGTCATAACCCGAGTACTGTGCCGCGTGCTGCTGCCAGTTCGGATCGTTGTTCCAAAGCCCGTACGCCTTATTCAGATTGCCCGACTCCACCACCCCGAAAAACTGGTTCACCTTGTGGTCCGACGGCCAGTGCCACAACTGCCACGGCGTGTCCAGATAAAACGAAATGCACCCCGCGAAGGCGATCACCAGAATCACAATGGCGGTAATGCCCAGGCTGCGGTTGCGACGCTCGCGCCGGGCGTTGTACTGCGGAGCATCCAATAATGTCATCGGCGGCACAGGTCCTTTCCCTCTGGGGAATGCATCCCCTCTATTTTGACACCACCAGCGAATTCCGTGTTCCCGTTCTCCTCGAAATGCGTGCCTTACAAATTGTCATCCCGACCGGAGTCATTGCGAAACCGGGGTCCCCAGCGCGCGATTTTGCGCGCTGGAGTGGGAAGCAATGACGCAGCGGAGGGATCTGCATTTCCTCCTGTGGCCCCCCCACATTGGTGCCTCTAACGGCTGTAATTCGTCCGCTCTTTTTCCCCGCGCCGCTCCAGCGCCAGCGCAATCAGCCGGTCAATCAGCTCCGAATACTTGATCCCCGACGCCGCCCACAGCTTCGGATACATGCTGATCGACGTGAACCCCGGCAGCGTGTTGATCTCGTTCAGATAGATGCGCCCCGCCTTCCCCGGCTCCATCAGAAAATCCACCCGCGCCAGACCCGAGCAGTCGCACGCCTGAAACGCCGCCACCGCCATCCGCTGAATTTCCCGCGCCTGCGCCTTCGTGATCTTCGCCGGCAGAATCAGGTTCGACCCCTCCGTCAAATACTTCGCCTCGTAATCGTAAAACTCCTTGTCCGGAACAACCTCCCCCACCACTGACGCCGCCGGCTCGTCATTGCCCAGAATCGCCACCTCAAGCTCGCGCGCCTTGCCCGTCTTCCGTTTCGACCCGCTGCCGCCCACGCCCTGCTCCACCACAATCTTGCGGTCGAATCCGCAGGCCACATCAATCGCCGGACCCAGCTCCCGCCGGTCATGCGCCTTCGTAATTCCCACCGACGAACCAAGGTTCGCCGGCTTCACAAACACCGGATACTTCAGCGCGGCCTCAATCTTCGCCGTGATCTTCTTCGGCCCCGCCTCCCACTCCGCGCGCAAAAAACTCACGTGCTTCGGAATTGGAAGCTTCGCCGCCTGGAACAGCCGCTTCATCACGTCCTTGTCCATCCCCGCCGCCGATCCCAGCACCCCCGACCCCACATACGCAATCCCCGCCAGCTCGAACAAACCCTGAATCGTTCCGTCCTCGCCAAACGTCCCATGCAGCACCGG
>JBAUHD010000558.1:0-9332 GCA_049680085.1 Acidobacteriaceae bacterium | reverse complement strand
GGGTTGAGCGCGACGAGGGTTCCGGTTCCATCCACGTGGCCCTGGACGATGTGGCCTCCGAGCGGGGTTCCGGCGGGCGTAGGCAGTTCCAGATTGACGACGGAGCCGGCCGCGAGATGCGTGAGCGAAGTCCGGGCGACGGTTTCGGCGGCGAGGTCGGCGTGGAAAGTTTCGGGGCCGATGTCGAGCGCGGTCAGGCAGACTCCGCTGACGGCGATGCTGTCTCCGGTTTTGAGTCGGGACGCGAGCGTGGGCGCGGCGATAGCGATGCGCTTCGCTCCGATGCGGTCTTCAACGGCGAGGAGGGTTCCGGTGGTTTCGATGAGGCCGGTGAACATGAGTACAGGGTACAGCGTTCAGCAATCAGCGTTCGGGCGCATTCGCCCAGGGGTCGTGGAGCCAGGCTTCGATTTGGCGGTCACGCCCGAAGGTTCTTTGCCGCGTACGGACAGGCTCGATCCGAATGGTCTCGGCGGCTTCGACGAACGGGACCGCCGTCGGGCCTAAGAAAATCGGGGTGTAGAAGAGGACCAGCTTGTCCACGTGTCCGTTGAGGGCCGCGGCGTTCAGTTGAGAACCGGCTTCGAGCATGGCGGAAGTGATTTCGAGTTCGCCGAGACGCTGGAGCGCGCGTTGAAGCGGGACACGCTTGGTGTCGGGTTCGGGTTCGAGTGGCTCGATTCGGATGCCGCTGGCTTCGAGGGCGCGTCGGCGTTCAGGGTCTGGGTTGGTGCAGAAGATGAGCACGTCGTTGTTGGCGGTTTGAACCAGTCTCGAATCAAGCGGCAGGCGGAGTGCGGAATCGAGCACCACACGCAGGAGCGGGCGGCGGCGCGGGAGTCCGCTGCGGTCAGTGAGCCGCGGGTTGTCGGCGAGGACGGTGCCGATGCCGGTGATGAGGGCGTCGGATGCGTGGCGCATCCGCTGCACTTCGGCCTGTGATTCCGGGCCGGTCAGTATGACGGGCGCGCGGGCGAGGCGGGTTTTAAGGGGCGGGGCGATGCGGCCGTCGAACGAGAGGCCGGCCTTGAGTGTGAGGAAGGGCAGTCTTGTCTGAATGGAGTGGGCGAAGGCGTCATTGAGTTCGCGAGCTTCGTCGCGAAGGACTCCGGTTTCGACGGCGATGCCGGCCTGGCGGAGGCGTTCGAGGCCGCATCCGTTGACCGCCGGATTGGGGTCGGCTGTGGCTGCGACGACTCGAGCGACTCCCGCCTGAATGAGCGCGTCGGCGCAGGGGCCGGTACGTCCGGTGTGGCTGCATGGTTCGAGAGTGATGTAGGCGGTCGATCCTTTTGCGGCGGAGCCGGCGGCTTTGAGGGCCGCGATTTCCGCGTGGTCGCGCTGGTCGTAAGCGTGGAAGCCTTCGCCGACGATCTTCTTCTTCTTGACGAGAACGCAGCCGACAACAGGATTCGGTGAGGCGAGCCCGACGGATTGCTCGGCGAGCGCGAGGGCGCGGCGCATCCAGTGTTCATCGGAATTGAGAGCGTTGAACTTCAAAGGTCTCCATCATTGGGTGTTCCCCACGCCAGCCAATGCAGTTTGAGTGGGCCACCTTGGCATCTTTTCAACCCTCAAGCAGCGCGTTCACGAAGGCTTCGCTGTCGAAGGGAAGCAGGTCGTCGATTTTCTCGCCTACGCCGACGTAGCGGACGGGAAGCTGAAGCTCGCGGGCGATGGGGACGACGATTCCGCCCTTGGCTGTGCCGTCGAGCTTGGTGAGGACGATGCCGGTGACTCCGGCGGCTTCCGTAAAAAGGCGCGCCTGCTGGAGTCCGTTTTGGCCGGTGGTGGCGTCGATGGAGAGCAGAACCTCGTGCGGAGCTTCGGGAATAAATTTCTGGGTGATGCGGCGCATCTTGTCCAGTTCGGTCATCAGGCCGGTCTTGGTGTGGAGGCGTCCAGCAGTATCGACGATGAGGTAATCGACGCGGCGCGCCTTGGCGGCCTGCAGCGCGTCAAAGAGCACGGCGGAGGGGTCGCCCCCCTGGCGCGACTTGATGAGATCGACGCCGCTGCGCTGGCTCCATACCTCAAGCTGCTCGATGGCGGCAGCTCGGAAGGTGTCGGCGGCGCACAGCAGGACGGACTTCTGTTGCGCGCGGAAGTGCGCGGCCAGCTTGCCGCTGGTGGTGGTCTTTCCTGTGCCGTTGACGCCGACCATGAGGATGACCTCGGGCGGCTCGGCGACCTGGCGGGGCGGGTGCTGCTGCTCGTCGAGGATGGACTTGATCTGCTCCTTCAGAAGCTGCTTGAGTTCCTCGCCGTTTTCAATCTGCTTGCGGCTGGCCCGCTCGCGCAGGGCGTCCAGAATTTCGGACGCCGTGTTGACGCCGATGTCGGAAGCGATCAGGCTCATTTCGAGGTCTTCGAGCGCGCTCTCGTCGATGGGGCGGGCCAGCGAAAGCACATCGTCCATCCGCTCTTCCAGGCTCTCGCGGGTGCGCGAGACGGCCTGCTTCATGCGGTCGAACAAGCCTTTCTTTGGCGGCTCTTCCGCTTCCTTCAAGCTGCCGAACAGTGTCTGGATCATGTGTGAAGCCTCTCCTACAGTTTACGGTCAATTGGGCGCGGGTAGAAATTGGAAGGGGTTTTGGTGCGGATTGCCGGTTTGTCGAATTGCGGATGTTATTCCGGCTCACCAAACAGGACCAGGCGCTGATTGAAATGGGTCGCCGCTCGCCGAACGGCCTGGTGTTTCCTCAATCTTCAGCGGCTCTCAGCGTACTCAGCCATGTCATACCGGGTGCTGTCCGCCATCAGGCGCGAAATGTCATTGACAGTTCCAATGCGGCCACGAGCGCCGGCGTGGGTGCAGTTCAGCGCGGCGGCGGCGCAGGCGTAATCAAGCTGGCGCTCGATGGGCCAGCCCTGCAGATGCCCGTAGACAAAACCGGCATGGAAAATATCTCCGGCGCCGGTGGTATCGACGGTAGAGACTCGGTAGGCAGGCCTTTGAATGGACCGCTCTCCATCCCAGGTCAACACGCCGCCCACCCCCAGAGTGACACCCGCCAGGCGACAATGAAACTGCTCATGCAGCATCGCCAGAGCCTTCTTGAGATCCGGCTCTCCGGTCAGCATCGCGGGAAACTCACGGCTGGCAAAGGCATAGTCCACCAGCGGCATCAGGTCGTCGATGCCCGGCCGTAGGACATCCAGGTCGGCAATGACCGGGATGCCGGCCTCGCGGGCCCAGGTCGCGGCGCTAATGGCCGCCGTCGTGTGATATCCATCCACCAGCAACGCTCGCGCTGAGCGGATCCATTCGCGGTTTATATCCTCCGGTTGCAGGGTCAGACGCGGATCGCGATGACAGAAAACCGTCCGTTCCCCCGATCCATCGACAAGAATGAGCGACTGCGGGCTGGAAGCGTCATCCACCGTGACGATCCTTGTCTCCACTCCGACGTCGTCAAAGGCGGCGCGGTGAAGACGCGCAGCGTAGTCATCGCCCAGCCGTCCAATGTATCGCGTGCGCAACCCCCAGCGGCGGCAGGCAATCACGGCGGTCGAAATTTCTCCGCCCAGCAGAATACTGCGCTCGCTGTACTCCGTCTTGGAGCCGGCAACGGGGAATGCCGCCAGCGGAATCACGGTATCGGTCGCGTTCAGGCCGACGCCCACCAGATCGACTTTGGTTCCAGAAAGCTGCGCGTGCATCGTTTCCATGCTAATTGCTGGGTGCCCTACGTTGCGATGCCGTTTTCGGCCTTGTGCTTTTCTCAATAAATCAGCTTGAGCGACAACTGAATCTGCCGGGACGTGCCGGCGGTCTTGCTGATCACTCCAAATCCTGAGCCCTTGATGGTGTTTGCGGGTAGTCCCATGTTGACGACATTGAACAAGTTGAAGAATTCGCCGCGGAACTGGAGGTCCGCGCGCTCGATTCCGCTCGCGCGATGGCCGATCGGCGTCGTCTTAATGAGCGCGTAATCGAAATCGTAATAGGCCGGACCCCGGAAGGAATTGCGGCCCAGGGTTCCGAAACGTCCGGAGTTCGGTCCTGTGCCATTGGAGAGTCCGATGGGAATGGAGAAGAAGCCGGCATTGTTTGCGCCGCGGCCGAAGTAGTCCTCACGCCGCCTGCTTGCGCTGTGCGCGGTCGAGAAATCGGGTTTTCCGATCTGATCTGGCCGGTCAGCCCCCACCGATCCGAAGCCGGTTTGCTGAATGCCCGAATAGACGGTGAACGGCGAGCCGCTGGTGATGGTGGAAATACTCAGCAATTCCCAGCCTTTTGTGAGCACGCGGGTGGACTCCGGCAGGAATCCCACGTCTTCGAGGTGAAGATTCTGCGCTACGCTCAGCGTAAAGGCGTGGGTCACATCGAAGTTGGACGGCCCCTTTTCGAGATGTGTGTCGAACGGATCCTGAGGACTTAAGACGAAGACCGCGCCCGCCGATCCTGTGCCTCCGCTTACGCCGCTGACATCATCGAGCGATCTGCCCCATGTGTAGCTCGCCTGTAATCCGGGCCCCCCGTGCCTTACCTGTCCCGACAAGGATGTTTGTAGCGCGTTGTACGACGAGTGCGCCGTATCGGTAATGACGGACTCGAATCCGAAGCCTCCCGTGACCGCGCCTGAGTTGTCAAAGTCGGTGAACGGCGCAAAACCGGCGTCGGCTCCGGGATACGCATTCGGATAGGAAATGCGCGGAAGCCGGGAAGAGGTTGTGCCCACGTAGGCCGCGTCGGCGGTCAGGCTGCCGAATGTCCGCTCCAATCCCAGCGTCCACGTGTGAAGCGTTCCGTTCCCGAAGCGCCGGTCAATGGCGCTCAAATTCAGCAGCGATAGCTGGTGTCCAGGGGCAAGCGCAGCCAGGTCCTGCTGGTAACGATTCACATCCATCACCGTATTGGCTGGAACCTTTTTTGTGTCGTCGCTTGCGAAAACATTTGTGCCGTCCGGCGTATAGGTGGGCGGCAGTTCATCCGGCGTAATTTGAAATCCGTACGCGATCTCTCCGTTCTTTGCCGCATTCACCCTTGGATAGACCGCAAACGGTGTTGACCCGGTCAGGAAATTATCCTGCCAGATATTCGGAGGTATCACGGTAATCGCTCCCCCCGCGTGCACGCGCACACCCAGCGGCCCATTCCAATCCACCTGGACTCGCGGCCCCCAGCCGTTCCAGTTGGTCTGGTATCCGGGTTGCGGATTGATCACGTACTCTTGCCCTGCGCCTGCGGGAGGATAAGCTTTCAGAAAGCTGGCTGTCCGATGAGCCCGCTCCGTGATGGGGGTATACAGCTCATAACGCAGACCATACTCCAGCGTCCAGCGAGCATTGATTTTCCAGGTATCCTGCAGGTAAGCGTTCACATTGTTGCGATTGATGGCCGCCGGTCCTATGTGGGCTCCGCCCGAAGAATAGGGCGGCGCCACCGCAACTGTGTAGCCATACGGATAGCCAAGCAGAAGGCTGCTCAACGTATCCGGCAGTGGGTCGCCCGGCTCCACATTGTGGTTGCCGCTCGCCGAGGGAAGGAATGCCGGCGAATACACGGTGCCTCCTCCAAAGTCGTATTCCCCGTTTGGACTGATTCCGAAGTAGGTGGTATCTCGGTTCAGCCGCGCTTCCACTCCCCACTTCACCGCATGGCGATCGTTGGTCCACGCGAAGTTCAGCTGTCCCTGGAAAAGGTTGCCGTACGCGGACATGACGGAACCCGCGGCTCCGTTGAACGGCTCGAAAAGACCATCCACAAACTTGAGCGCCGGATCGGTGTGATTCGGTGTAGGGAAAGACGGCGTGGTTCGCATGACACTCAGCGACGCCGACCACAGGTATCGAGGGGAAACGGTGCGCGTGTAAGTGAAGACAGCGTTCCTTTGCTGATCGACATACTGCACCCCGAAGCTGGGATCGAGCAGGGTCTGGTCCGGGTTGGTGGTGGGTCCGCTCAGGTTGTCGTAAATCAATCGTGCAAGGAACTGCCCCTTGTCGCCCAGCTTCTGATCGAGACGGATCGATAACTGATCCGCGTCGGTGGCCACCTTCGAGGGCGCCGCATAAGTCCGCGCGCCATAGGCTCCCGTGGGATTATTGGGCAGCGGATAGCGCGCCAGCACCGCGGCAATGCGCGGATCCACCGGGACCTGCAGCGTGTCCGTACTGCCGTCGGAATAGCTCACCGCGTCCTCCCCGGCGCGCTCCGCCGCGGTTGGAACCGCGAGCACCTGGGTCGTTCCCAGCACCTGCCGAAATCCCTGGTATTGCCCGAAGTAGAAGGTGCGTCCTCGTCCGTCGTAGAGATGGGGGATCAGAACCGGACCGCCGTTGGTGAATCCAAACTCGTTTCTGCGGAACGGCGGAATGCGGCCCGGCTCGGCAATCGAGGGATGGTCGAAGTAGTTGCGCGCATCAAACGCGGAATTGCGCACGAACTCGAAGAACGATCCGTGGAAGCCGCTCTTTCCCGACCGTGTGATGATGTTTGTGAATCCGGCCGCGCCTCTTCCAATCTCGGCAGGCATCCAGCCCGAGCTGGACTGAATTTCCTGAATCGCGTCGACGTTGAAATTTGTAAATGTGCTCCCACCCATCTCCGGATCGCTGATGTCCGCTCCGTCCATCGCGAAGACGGCTTCCACGCCACGCTGGCCATTGATGGCAAACTGTTGTGTGAAGTTGGTCGCGCCATTGACATCGGTCATGGTGCCGGCGGCCAGCAGCAGCAAAGTGCTGAAGTCGCGTCCGTTCAAAGGCAACTCACTGACCGACTGGCTCGATAGTTTTTCGCCACCGGTCGCGCCGGTCTCATTGGCGTTCGCGCCTGGATTGACGTTGGGAGGGACTGCGACGGGCGCCTGCGATGCGACCGCGACCGCAAGCCTGCCTTCAGTGACGGTGAGGACAACGGGTGCGTCGGTTACGCTGACTGCCAGGGGTGCGGTAGGCGGCTGACCAGGGAGCTGCGCCGTGAGGGTGTATCGCCCTTGTGCCACGCCCGCAATGGAGAACCCTCCATCGGCTCCGCTCACAGCAGTGAACGGCTCCAGCCGTCCCATAGCCGGAGTGGCCGCGACGGTCGCACCAGCGATGGGCTCACCGCTGGAGGTACGCAGCACTCCCGTCAAAGCTGTCCCGCGTCCTGGACTCTGCTGCGCGCTGAGCGGAATGGCCACCATGAGCGCCGACAGCAAGCAGCCTGCCGCTCCCCAGATGCCTGCGCGAGCGTTCCGCCGCCTCCAGAAATAGTTGATCTTCTCCAACGAACGCAGTCTCAGTCTCATCCACATATCCCTTTTCTGCTCTCGGCTCGCGCCAAATTGATGGATTACCAGTTTAGCTGCCGGCGCAGGTCTGGGAACGGTACGGGCTCTCAATACTTATGGATCAGGAGTACGATCTGGCCTTTGCTGTTGGTGAAAAAGAGCGCCTGTCAAATCCTCCATCGCGGGACTACTCATCCCGCCCAGGGCGGCCCATGAGGTCCTGGATGGCTTCGCTGGGGTGTTTGCCCTGGTAGAGGATGGCGTGGACCTGCTCGGCAATGGGCATTTCGACCTTGTGGCGGGCGGCTAGCTCCAGCGCGGCGGAGGTGGTGAGCACTCCTTCGGCGACTTTGCCTTTGAGTCCGGCGAGCGCCTCGGAGAGGCCTCGGCCTTTGCCCAGTTCGATGCCCACCCAGCGATTGCGGGAGAGTGAGCCGGTGCAGGTGAGCACCAGGTCGCCGAGCCCGGAGAGTCCGGCGAGGGTTCCGCGGCGGCCTCCGCAGGCGACGGCGAGGCGGGTGATTTCCGCGATGCCGCGAGTGATGAGCGCGGCGGTGCTGTTGTGGCCGAGGTTGAGTCCAGAGACCGCCCCGGCGGCAAGGGCGATCACGTTTTTGAGCGCGCCGCCAAGCTCCACTCCGATCACGTCTTCGTTGGTGTAGAGGCGGAGGGTGGAGCTTCTGAATTCGCGCTGGACGCGCGCCGCGAGCGTGAGGTCGTGGGAGGCGATGGTGACGGCGGTGGGCGATCCGGCGGCGACTTCCTGCGCGAACGACGGTCCGCTGAGGACGGCGATGGGGAGATCGAGATTGTGTTCAACCAGTGTGGCGGCAATAACCTCGCTCATGCGGAGTCCCGACCGATCTTCGATGCCCTTGGTCGCGCTCACAAGGCATTGCGCGGCGTCGAGGTTCGGCGCGAAGCAGGCGTAGGATTCGCGAACGTAGTGCGAAGGCATGACGCTGACGACGATTTCGGCGTCCTGCAGCGCTTCCGCCGCGCTGCCGGTTGCGATGATGGACGCGGGCAACGGGAAGCCGGGTAGGAAAGTGGTGTTTTCGTGATGCTCGCGGATGGCTTCGGCGATGTCAGGGTTGTGCGCCCAGAGGGTGACGGAGTGGTCTTCGCGCTGGGCGAGGTTGAGGGCCAGCGCGGTTCCCCACGCGCCCGCGCCCATGATGGCGATGCGGCTCATGCGCGGAGGGTCCTCGGCTTGCCAAAACGATATTCGGTTCCCTTCAGCAGCCGTGCGATGTTCTGGTGGTGCCTTGCAATGACGATGATGGGCACGATGAAGATGACGGCCGTAAGCCAGGGTCCGTAGGCCGCATGGGGCAGCAACACGGCGCAGATGGGAAATACGATGGCCGCAAGAATCGACCCCAGCGAGACGTATTTGGAAACGGCAAAGACGAGAACGAAGGCGGCAAGTCCGGCGAGCGCCGCGTAGGGGGCGAGGGCAAGAAAAACGCCGAGCGCGGTGGCGACTCCTTTGCCGCCTTTGAAGCGCAGCCACACGGTATAGAGGTGGCCGAGGATAGCGCAGAGCGCGGCCAGGGCTTCGGCGTTCTGGTGCGGAACCGGCGCGAGAGCGATGCGGCTGACCACAAGGACGGCGACGATTCCCTTGCAGACATCGAGAAGAAAGGTGAGGCCGCCGAGCTTTTTTCCGCCGGAACGGATGACGTTGGTGGCTCCGATGTTGCCGCTGCCTTTGGCGCGGATGTCTTCTTTCAGAAAAGCGCGAACCACCAGAAAACCGAACGGAATGGAGCCGAGCAGATAAGCGGCCAGGCCGATCAGAACGTAGGTGAGTGCGGACATCGCGCTTAGTTTAACAGTTTGGAAGGCGCGAATTTGGTTATTCTGGAGGGGCTTCGGGGGTAGGGCGGGGTTGATGGAAAAGGCGTTGATTGCGGCGATTCGAACGCGGGCGCGGGGGCGTGGCTCCTCGGCGCTGCGGCTCGGAATTGGCGACGACTGCGCTGTGGTGCGTCCAGCGGCGGACGAGGAGATCGTCGTCACGACAGACTTTTCGCTCGAAGGCGTGCATTTCCGCCGCGAGTGGCACTCGCCGGAGTCAGTGGGTCACAAGTGCCTGGCGCGCGG
>JBAUHD010000557.1:0-2143 GCA_049680085.1 Acidobacteriaceae bacterium | reverse complement strand
GCCCTGGGAGCCGTCGCGCCGGAGACCGGCCGCTCCATGCCGGGCAAGGCGGGCTGCTGGACGAAAGCTCCGCGGCGGCTCCGGTGGGCGTCGAGCCGGGCGCTGACCTCCTGTTTCCAGGCTGGGATCGCTTCAGAAATTTCGGCAGTCTGAGGAGTGCTCAAGGTGTTCCCCGTTGATTTGAGAGGCGCAGCCCTTTCGGGGCGGGCGCTTCCCTTCTTTTTTTAACTTTGGAAAGGATGAGAGGTGGCGGAGATTGCGTGGACGCACCCGCTCTTCCACATTGGCAACTGCGAATGCGGGGAGAGACGAATTTTTGAGCGCCAGAGCCGCGACTTTCTCCGGAAGGGAGCTTTGTTATTCTTAGCTTGCCCGTCGCAATGAAAAGCCGCACTTTTTTGTGTATCACGCTGCTCGTGCTGTGTCATCCGCTGCTTTGGTCCCAGGCAGTAACGAAGCAGTTTCCCCCCTCGGCCGCAGAGCCAGCCGGGGCGGGGGATGCCGCGCAAAATCCGGGCGGCCCGGATGCGGCTTCGATTCCCGTGGCGCACGTGGTCGCACCCCCTCCGGCAGGCGTTCCTGTTCGGATTGAGGCCGACACGCAGCGCTACGCGAAGACCCAGGCGGGGGTGGTCTACACGCTGGCCGGCCATGTGCTGATCCATTACAAGGACTACGTGATTCAAGCGGACCGCGCCACTTATAACCAGACGACTTCAGAGGTGGTCGCGGAGGGACATCTGCGGCTGGACGGCGGGCCGGATGACGCGCACCTGCTGGCCTCGCATGGGGAGATGAACCTGAACGCGCATACGGCACGGATTTTCGACGTGGCGGGGACGCTCGACGGTCCGCAGCCGCAGCCAAACGCGAAGATTCTTACTTCCACGAACCCCTTCGCCGTGAGCGCGCGCGAACTGGTGCAGACGGGGCCAAAACAATACAAAGTGATCGACGGAGCGGTGACCTCGTGCGCGCTGCCCAACCCGGACTGGCAGCTTGCGGCCAGGGAATTTCTACTGTCGAACGACACGGCAACAGCCAAAAACAGCGTATTTGAGCTGCGGGGACTGCCGCTGCTGCATCGCGTCCCGGTGTTTTATCTGCCCTATGTGACGCATTCGGTGAATGGGAAGCGGGAATCGGGATTCCTGATTCCGATTTTCGGCAACGACACGACAAAAGGCATCATTCTGGGCGAAGAGGCGTACATGGTGCTGGGTCGCAGCGCGGACCTGCTGCTGGGCACGGAATATTTCTCCAACCGGGGCTTTGCGCTGCTGGGGCAGTTCCGGTATCGGGGGCGGGGACTGGATTTTACGACGGTGAAGTTCCACAACCTGCTGGACCGTCTGCCGGGAGCCCAGAACCAGGGCGGAGTGGATCTTCTGATCGATGGGCGGCATGATTTTTCGCCGGAAACGCGGGTGGCGGGCGACATTGAATATCTGAGTTCCTACGCGTACCGGCAAGCCTTTGAAGAGAGCTATGCCGTGGCCATCAATTCAGAGGTCAAGTCGCAGCTTTATCTGGCGCGCGCGCAAGGGGGATTTTGGGAAGGCGTGACGTTCAACCGCTACCAGAGCTTCGTGAGCAATGCGACTTCGCCGACGGGCGAGGAGGAGATTCGGATTCTCCATGTGCCGGCGGCGGAGTTCGAGGGCGTGGACCGATATTTGCCGGGGACCCCGCTGATGTGGGGCCTGACGGCGACGGGCGCTGCGCTGTCGCGGTCGGAGCCTGGGTTTGAGACATCGGCCCTTGTGCCGCGCGTGGATGTGTATCCGCATCTGGCGCTGCCGCTGCATTTTGGCGGATGGACGGTGCGCCCGGTGGTCGCGGTGCGAGACACGTTTTACGGGAAGAGCCAGAATCCGGCTCCGCTGGGCGACGTGCCGAGCGAGCGGGACGCGACCCTGAACCGCAAAGATGTGGAAGCGGGAGTGGAGTTGCGGCCTCCGGCGCTGGAGCGGGACTTTCCCGCCCCCTGGCTGGAACGGCTGCTGGGCGGCGAGCTGCGGCACGCAATTGAGCCGGCGGCGCGCTATCGATTTGTGAAAGGGATTGGGAATTTCAATTCTGTGCTGCGGTTTGACGACACGGACGTGGCCAGCGACACCAATGAAGTGGAGTATTCGCTGAC
>JBAUHD010000556.1:0-2144 GCA_049680085.1 Acidobacteriaceae bacterium | reverse complement strand
CCGCCACTTTCACGCCGCCCAGCCTCGCCAACCACAGCACTCCGAGCACGTCCTCAGCCGTCGCCGCGCCGCTGATCACGTATTGGCGAATCGTCTCCGGACTGCATCCCGCCTTCACTTCCGCAATGGTGCGGAAGGCGTCAATTACATTCTGGCTTTCCGCGCTCAACTCGCTCGGAACCTTGGCCGCGTTTCCTTCGCACCACGCCGAAGTCTCTTCCAGGGCCTTGTTGTGCAGACGCACATGCTGCCGCACATCCAGCGTCTGCAGGTGCAGCCCAAAGGTCCGCACCAGCAGCAACAGCGGGTCCACCAGCTTTCGCGCCAGTCGGAGTCCCTTGTTCTCCGCCAGGCTGCGCCGCAAAATTTCCAGATCCCCCTGGAACTCCCGCGCTGAACAGTAGGCAGGCAGGGCCTTCAGCATTGGTTCAACCCCGGTGCGGCTGACGGGCTCCGTCCCGGCGGTCCGCTGCAACCGCGCGCGAATGCACACCAGAAAACGCCGGTACATCTCGAATTGGAAGAGGTGCCCGAATATCTCCTCTTCGCCGGTTTGCAACTGGCTCAGATATAAGTTCAGCCGCGCCGTCAGCTCCTCGCTCACCGGTTCCTGCTGTGCCGAGGAAGTCAGCAGACTGATCAGCCCGACGATGCGTCCGTCGTAATACTTCAGCAGCCGGGTGCGCGCCTCGGCAATCGCCTCGCGGCTGACTTCGCTGGTGACAAAGGGATTGCCGTCGCGGTCTCCGCCAATCCATGAGCCGAAGCCCAGCACAATTGGCAATTCGGACGCGTCCATGTCCAGCCCGTATGCCGTCTTCAGCGCGCCGGCGATTTCCTGGTAAAGCCCCGGCAGGGTCTCAAACAGCGAGACATCGTAGTAGTCCAGCCCCATCTTCACTTCATCGGAGACCTGCGGCCGGCTGCTCCGCACTTCGTCGGTCTGCCACAGGGCCGTGATCTCGGCCTCCAGCGCCTCCTGCAGCGCGCTGAGCTCTTCATCGGGAACAGGAATCCGGTCCAGCCGCTCCAGCAGGTCGCCCATGCGCCGCCGCTTGGTCAACACCGACCGCCGCGCCACCTCCGTCGGATGCGCCGTAAACACCGGAACGATATAAATCTTCCGCAGCCAGTCCAGCGCTTCCTCGGCGGAAATCCCCACCTTCCGCATCGCGGCCAAAGTCCCGCGCAACGTGCCGCGCAGCGCGCCCGACGACCCCAGCGACGATCCCATCAGCGAAGCGCCTGCGAGTGAGGTGCCCTGCGCCGATTTTTCTTCCCGTACCCGGGCCGAAAGCCGCCGCCGCTTCCTGTGGTTCGTCTCCGCCAGATTGATCAGCTCAAAATAGAAGGCGAACGCCCGGCTCAATTGGTACGCCTGCTCCACCGGAAGCGCGTTCACGCGCTTCACCGCCGCCCGCAGCAGCTCATCCGCTTCCTTCGTCTTGCCCTTGGCTTGGGCCTCGCGTCGCCGGATCGCCCCTTGCCGCAGCGCCTCGACCGCCTCAAACACGGCGTCGCCGGCCTGCTCCCGCAGCACGTTGCCCAACAGCGTCCCCAGCGACCGCACGTCCCGCCGCAGCGGAGCCTCTTTCAAATCGCCGCTGCCCGCTTCAAGCTCCGCCAGCCGCTCCGCCCAACTCTCCGGTTGCCATAATGATGCCATGCTTCAATTATGCCCGATGCCCTGAGCGCCCATCCTGGCCGCTTTTGGAGCAAGCCGATGCAAACGAACCAAATCAGCCGATGAGTGCTACGCTGAACGGAGCGTGGCAACACGCATCACAGTCATCGAGCTGAAGGGATGCCTGGCCAGTGAATCATGCATGCTGCAAGTTAACCATTCTCTTCTGCACGGTTGCTCTTCCCGGCGCACTTTTTGGACAGGGCAGGAACTTCGCCGCTGTTCCCGCTTCGAGGCCTAGCCGCGCTGAGGTAGTAACGCCGACGGTAGAGACAGACGACCTGCCGTCCGCGCCGGTTCCACGTGAAAACCAGCACCAAACTACTCCCCCAGCCCAGCAGAATGCGCAGCAGAACCAGCCCGCGCAGCCGTCGCTCCAGGATTTGGGGATTTCGCCAGGTCAGGTCAAAGGCAATGCGAAAGAGCAGGCGATGCTCGACAAACGCACGCATATGCTGAA
>JBAUHD010000555.1:0-21461 GCA_049680085.1 Acidobacteriaceae bacterium | reverse complement strand
GATTGAGTCGAGTGTCGTGCGGGTTCCCGGAATCTCCATTCCGCGGCGGATTCCTGTCGAAGGCTCGGCGCTCAGCGTGGTCATCCTGCCCAATTTGATGCGCGTTGCGCCACGATCTCCGCCTTTTCCGTCAATTTCAAGCGGCGGCGCGTTCTGTTGGAAAAATAGTCGAGCATCGCTCCACGCACCTGGAGCAGAACTTCAGGCAGCGGCCGCGCGGCGTCAATCACGACCGCGCTCGCCATTCCGCTGATCAGTTTGAGAAATTCTCGCTGCTGGCGCACAACTTCTTCGTAAGGGACCTCTTGCTTGCGCGACCACAATACTTCCGGCGGGGCATTCAGCAGAAAGACAATCTCCGGGCGCGGAAGCAAACGGCTCAATAATTTTGGCAGCCACCTGGGGCCGCCATAGAGAACCCGCTTCGGGTCGACAATGATGTCGTAGAAGTAGCGGTCGAAAACGACGAGCCTTGTGCGAACAGTTTCTCCGCGTATCCCGGTCCAATAGCCAAGCCAGTAATCACCAAACAAATAAAGCAGCTTCGCGATCGAGTAGAACCATCCACGGGCCGGCTGACCATGCGGATTTGTAAAAGGCACGCCGCTGGCGCTCCTTGCCGGCAATGACTTGGGCCGAAGATGAAACCGAACGATTCGCTGAAATGCGGGCGCGAAGTCAGATGTTATGGCATCGATGACAGCGGATTTTCCGCAACCGTCGGGGCCGACGAAGGCGATCCATCCGCCTGTGGGTTGCAACGCCCGCTGCATGGTATGAAAGACTTCACCGCTGCCAGATTCACTTCGCTTCCTCATCTCGCGACGATATTTTTCCAGGTGGCGCGCAAGCGCCTTCCAGTCACCGGTCTCGGCCATTTCCAGCAGCAGATTTGCGGAGCGTTCTTTCCAGAATCGCCGCAGATAATCGCGGGCTCCGTCGGCGTCCTCAAGATAGAGCTTGGATAGCTTCTCTCCATGGGCGCTGGTAAAGTCACGCTTGTTGATTCGCTTTATCAGGTAATAGATGAATTCGCTGGAGGCGCCAGGAATCCAAAAGCCGCGCGGGTGCCAGCGTCTTCCGGCCAGCACTTCCTCAGCGCGAAGCCACAATTTTCCAAAATGCCGATAATCGGAGCACGAGTCCGGCTGAATGAAAGTGAGGCCGTTCCCAGCCTCGACCGCGATTCGAAACGCGCGACCCGACGCTTCGTGCGGAATCACCTGGAAGAGGCGCGCGCCCGCTTGGGCCGCGACCTCGTCCACCAGCATTGGGATCCGGCGGAAATCCTGGGCACTCACCATGAAGTCGATGTCAGTATCAAACTTGTCCGGCAGTTCCTCATAACCCGTCAGAATGCAGTACCGCTCACAGTCCTCTGCCAGCTTTCTTAGCAGCAGCCGCGCGACCTGGGAACGAATCAAGACGCTTCGGCCAGGTCCATTCTCGGTCGCCGAAGCTTCGCCGGATTCGCAATTCTTTTCAAGACCGGGCAAATTCTCCCCCTTTAATGTATTCAGATGCATCTGTTTGTCGCCTCGACGCCGCTCCGTTTCGCATCAGAGACAGTGGTAGAGTGGTTGAAACTCATGCTCAGGCCTTCGCGCAATTTCCGCCTATGAAGATTCTTTTGTCCGCGTATGCATGTGAGCCCCATAAAGGGTCTGAGCCCGCGGTTGGCTGGAACTGGATGCTGTCGCTGGTCGAGCAAGGCCACGCGGTTTCTGTCCTTACGCGCGCAAATAATCGCCCCGCCATTGAGGCCGAAATAGAAAGCCGCTCTCTCTCCATTCGGCCCGTCTACTATGACCTTCCGTCCTGGTGCCGGCGATGGAAGCGCTGGCCCGGCGGCATGTATTTCTACTATCTTTTCTGGCAGGCTGGCGCGTATCGTCACGCGCGCAAGCTTCATCGCGCCACTCCGTTCGATCTCGTGCATCACGTCACCTTCGTTACTTTCCGCCAGCCGTCCTTTATGGGCGGCCTCGGAATTCCGTTCCTGCTCGGCCCAGTCGGAGGCGGAGAAACTTCGCCCAGCAGGCTGCGCGCCGGGATGAATCGGTCCGGCAGGCTCCGCGAAATGGTACGCGATTTGCTCATTGGCGTGGCGCGATTCGATCCGCTCATGCGCCATACCTTCTCCAAAGCTTCGCTCATCGCCTGCACCACCGGCGAAACGCTGCGCAGAATTCCCCGGCGATTTCGCGACCGATGCGTTGTGCTGCCCGCCATCGGGATCGATCTACCAGCGCCGCCGCCATCGCCCACGCCCCCGCCCAGCTTTCTGTTCATCGGACGCCTGCTCTACTGGAAGGGTCTGCAACTGGTTTTGCGGGCCATGCCCGAGGTCCTGCGATATATTCCCAATGCGCGGTTGAAGATCATCGGTCAAGGAAGGGATGCCCGCTGGCTCAAACGAGTTGCCGAGGAGTGCGGCGTGGCGGCACACGTGGACTGGGTTTCGCAACTTCCGCATCAGGAAATCGCAGCCGCCTACCGCGGCCATGCGGCGTTTGTCTTTCCAAGCCTGCACGACTCCGGCGGAATGGTGGTCCTTGAGTCGCTGGCCGCTGGCCTTCCAGTCATCTGCCTGGCTTGCGGAGGGCCCGGCGTGTTCGTCGATTCCTCCTGCGGCATCGTCATCGATTCGCAGCAATCGGAAGAAGCTGTTCAGCAATCGCTTGCGGGCGCAATGATCCGGCTGGCGACCGACCCTTCTCTCCGCGACTCTCTGGCCGCTAACTGTCCGGCGCGCGCTCGACGATTCACCTGGCGAGGCGCGGCGGAGTCTCTCTATTCCACATGGCGCGCGCGCCGCACTTGATGATTCAAATCTTTGCCACAGCCGCGCGGGGGTCCGCAACCACCAGCGAGGATCGTATGCGCAGCCACACCACCGTGAGATAAATAAGGTTCGCCGACTGGCCGGCGACGGCCGCCACCATAATGCCCAATGCGGAAAAGCTGCGCACGCATGGGTAAATCAGGGCAAGGCTGGTCAGCGCCGCGAGCAGCGAGGCAACCACCAGTGATGACGTTCGATTGATAGTACGGAATAAGTAGCTGAACTGCCGCAGCGGCCAGAACAGAAGAAAGTAAACCAACTGCAAGTCCAGCACTCCGCCATACACCGCGACTTCATGCCCATAGAAGAAGCTGAGGAATTCGCGCGAGAAGAGACCAATGACCAGAAAGAGCGCGGATAAGACAATGAATCCCTGGGTGCCGAAGCGGAACAAAAATTTCGAGAGCTGCCGAATGCCGCCGCGCCGCATCTCTTCCCCGGCCTTGATGGGCACAAGATTCTCCATGGCCTGATACGCGACGTTCACCGGCCCTACAACGTTCTGGGTGGCGCGGATGCTGCCCGCCGCCTCTGCGCCCAGCACCGCCGCGCCTATCAGCATGGCCCCCTGGTACACCACCCATTGCAATTGGGTGGCGATGGCCAAATCGCGGGACAGACCGCGGGATCGAAGCCAGGCGGCGCGCATCTCCTCGCGGGTGTAGCCAATGCGCTCCAGTGCCTGCCCCAGTAGAAACGCGGTCCCCGATGTAACGGCGATGCACCAGAACGCCGTATTCACAGTGAGGCGGTGGGTCAGCATCAACGCCAGCAGCAGCACCGCTTGCGCGACATAACTGATTGCATCGTTCCAAATAGAGTGCCGCGCTTTGCCCGCCGCAAAGTAGTAGCGCCGCAGCCAATCCTGCATGAGAAAGAACACCAGCGCAAGAAGAAAGGCCGGCAATATGTGCGCGCCATTGAACTGGGGTTTGAGCCAGACCACAACTCCGGCGACAACGGCGCACGCGGCTGTCATCCAGACACAGAACCGCAGTTGCACTCCAAACATGCCGCGCAGATAGCCGGCGCGCGGCGCGCCTTCTTCGCTGAGCGCGGCCAGTGTGATCATGGGCGAGCAGATGAAGCTTAGCTGGACGCTGTTCGCCAGCAGGATGAGCGCATATGCAACGGTGAAGACGCCGAAGCGCTCCAGCCCGAGGCCGCGAACCAGAATAATGCCGGTCGCAAAATTCGACCCGCTCACAAGCATCTGGTCCGCAATCGTCTGGTTGCGCCTGCCGCCCAGCCTGGCTAACAATCGACTCATCCTGACGCTGCTTTCCCGGTGGGCGTCATTCGGCAACGGCTACCAGTTCCCTCTCATAGGTGGAAGCCCTCGCCGTCCGGCGCTCCGCGACCCGCTTCCGATGCAGCAGGTCAATGTTCGTCAGGATGCAGAGAAAGAACGCCATCTCGTATCCCATCCACCCGAAAATTCCCGTCGACATAATAGTAGTCAGCCACACGTGAATAATGAGCGCGTAGGTTCCGGAGTATTCCGGGTGCAGCTCCCAGGTTCGCCATGTACGCAGCGTCGTCCACAGGAGAAGGAATACGCAGAGGACAATTCCAACTACGCCCAGGCCCGTCAGCAATTCCATAAATCCGTTGTGCAGCGAACTCATGGTTTGCAGCGAGAAATTGCCGATATGCGCCAGGACCTGCTTGCCGCCGACGCCCCCGCCCGCGCCCAAAAATGGCCGCTGATGAAATTGCCGGAACGCCGCCGTCCATACCACCGTTCTTCCGCTCAAGGTGCTGAAGTCAGTTGATGACTCACTGCCATGCAGAAAGGTGCTGATCTGCGGTTGAAATACCGTGATCAGCAGAAACATCCCAGCGCCGAGTGAAATTGCGAAGACCTTCGACCTTCTCCCCACGATCAGCAAAACACTCAGCAGCAGAATCACAAACGAGGTGCGGCTCGCGGAAACCGCGAACAGACCCATGGCGAAGATCATCTGCCACATGGCATTGGACGTGCGCAGTCTCTTCGCGTGCCAGTCGGCGAAGATCACTAAAAAGAGCGCGCTTGAAACATACCCCAGCCCATTGCCGGAAAGAAATGGCGCCTGCGCCGTAGTTCGCGTAAACAGGCCGGGCCGCGCCTGCACATAGCCCGGCAGGTGGATGAGATACCCGAGCACCGTGATGGTAGCAATTGTGGAGATGGTAAGCAGGATGATCTGCTTCAGCGCATTCACCCGTTCCAGCGGGTCCTCCATTCGGCTGGCCTCGAGGAAGACCAAGGTGGCCAGCAGAATCTCCACCGCCTTGCCGAGCGTTTCAACCTTGATGGCAGACCACAGGGTGGAAACCAGATACAGCGCTCCGAAGGCGAGAAACAGCAATCGCGTGTCGGTGATATGCAGCTTGGTGGTGCGCGGACGGGACAGCAGCAGCAGCAGCGCCAGCAGGCACATAGGACCGCGCACCAGCACCAGGATCTTCACGCTGCTATGCCCCGGTCCGCCTCCATCCGGAGTCGCGTACTGAATCATCGCGCCCAGCAGCAGCGCCAGCAGCGCGAATCCCACGGTCCCGGTGGTTCTGAAGGCCCCAAACCAGGCCCCCAAATTCCACGGAAATATGGACGTCTTCACATCATGAACCACCGGAGAAAATTCCATGGCTCGCAAGTTACCTTACTGTATAAATAGCGGCCGAAGATGTCTCACCCACAATGTTAGCGCCGGCGGTAAAGACAGACTTAATCTTACTTACCGGAACATATACGATGTCCTGCGCCTCCAACTCCAACGGAGGGTGCTTGCCTTTCATAACCTGCTTGTAGTCCACAGGAAGGTCTTTGTAGGTTCCGTCCGGCTGGCGCCGAATCACACGCATTCCGCCGATCTTGGCCTGCATCAGCGTACCCTGCGCGAGCGAGACCGCCTGGGCCACGTTCAGGGATCCGTTCTCCTGCATCACATAACCGCCTGGACGGTACACCGCTCCCAGAACATAGATGACCCCGGCCCGATTGACGCGAACCGTTTCGCCAGGATCAATCAGTGCGTTCCGCAGCGCGCTCTCGTCCTCGCCGCGAAGATAGTGATAGGTGCGCAGAGAAGACCCGTCCTTCGCCGGACCCTCCACCTGGATTACATCGCCGGCCAGGTTCGTCTCTCCTCCCGCCAACCCAAGCACATCCAGCAGCGAGTGGGACCCAAGCATGGTATATCTGCCGGGCGACTGCACTTCTCCAAGCACCACCACGCCGGAATTTACATATTGGAGTACGTTCATCATGACCTGCGGATACTTGAGAATCTGCGCCGACTGATACTTCGTCTCCACCGCCGCCTGGGCCTCGGTCACCGTTTTTCCTGCCACGTGAATCGCCCCAATCAATGGCAGCACAATGTCTCCTTTCTGATTCACGCGCGCCTGCGTCCCCAGATCCGGCTCGCCGTATACGGCTACGCTTAACAGGACGCCGGGGGACAACCGCAAATCCGGGAAATCAACCGGCACCGCTGACACCGTTCCGCTGCTCGCGTCCGATGCGGCCTTGGAATGAGCTGCCGCCGCAAACGTCGAGTTGCTTCCGTCGGTATTCGGCAGCAGTGTTTGCTGCGCGCAGACCGGCGCAGTCGTCAGCAGACCACACAGCGCCGCCGGAACCAGCCAGTATCTACCTGCTCTGCTCCTCATATTAGTTCTCCTTGAAGTAGCGGTCGCCGCCGTTATGCCCGTAGGCATGGTAGTAGTCAAGCGAAGAGGTATCCACGCCATTGAGCACCAGCCCAATGGAACGGCTGCCATTGCGCTCCAGCGCCTCCGTCACGCGCTCCACCGCGGTCCTGTTCGTCATGTCCGACCGAATGACCGCGATCGTCGCATCCGCCTTGCCCGCCAGGAGCACGGCATCCGCCACCAGAAGCATCGGGGGCGTATCGAGTACGACCATGCCGTAGCTCTCCTTGAGCGATTCCAGGAGCGTGTCGAACTTCGACGAGCCCAGCAACTCCGCGGACAGCGCGGGCAAATCGCCCGCCGGGAGCAACCAGAGATTGCTCACCGAGGGATGCGGCTGCACGAGCGCCTCAAGCGGCTTGCTGCCGGTCAGCCAATCGCTCAGGCCCGGAGTCTGCCTGGCGCCGAAGAAGTTGTGCAGAGAAGGATGGTGCAGGTCCGCGTCCACCAATAGCACCCGCTCGCCCGCGTGAGCAAAAGCAATCGCCGTGTTGTAGGACACCGTGGTCTTGCCTTCGCCAATCAGCGGGCTGGTAACCACCAGCGAGTGAAGCGGGTGCCCCGCATTCGCCATCACGATCGAGGTTCGCAGCGCGCGATAGGCTTCCGCCGCCGCGGATCGTGGTCGCGTCAATAGCGGACTGGCCTCGCTTTTCGCACTTGGCGCCAGAATCGATCCTCCCGCCTGCAATGTGCGCTGCCTGTGTCCGCTGATACGCGGAATGCTGGCCAGCACCGGCAGGGTCGAAAGAGGATCCACCTGCAACGGCGTCTTCACAGTCTCGTCCATGTGCTCTCGCACAAATGCGGACGAGATCCCGAACAACAATCCGGCAGCCAATCCAATCGCCACGTATAGCGGAGGATTCGGCTTTTTCGGCGTCGAGTGTGGACGCGCGGTATCCGTCAGGCGAAGGTTGGTGGCGCGCAGTCCGGCTTGCACGCTGGCTTCCTGAATCTGCTGGTAAAGCGAATCGTACAGTTTGCGGCTGGATGCCGCCTGCTGCACCAGCATCTGCAGGGTGACCGCGCTCTGGTTGAGCTGCCCGGCCGCCGCCTGCTGCTGCTGGAACGCCGTGCGCAATCCGTTCTCGTTATGCCGCGCCACTAGATAATCATTGCGGGCACGCAGGTCTATCTGCTCCAGCTCATCGCTGATCTGTTTGTTCACGCTCGCAAGTTGATTCTGTAACTCAACCATCTGCGGGTTTCTGGCGCCATACTTCGTCACATCCGCGGAGTATTCCAACCTCAGGCGACCTTGATCCGCACGCAGGCTTTCCAGCAGATTCAATCCGTGGCCCTCAGTCACGACCGCGGACGTGGCAATGGCGGGAATTGAACTTTGCGCAAGCCCGGCAACAACGTCGGAGTTATGCGTCCTAGTCAAATCGTAGATTGCCTGCTTGCCGATTCTGTTCGCCTCCGCGACTGTCAGCTCCTGGTTGAGGGTGTCCAGTTTGTCAAGCACAGGAATGTGCGTAATGTTTCCTCCGCCGCTCCCTTCTCCGATCGACCGCAAAAGCAGGTGATTCAATCCAGTCTGGCGCTCATAGCCCGCCAGCTTATTCTGGTCCGCTTCCATTGATGTCTTCAGCCGCCCCAGATCACCCGAGAGCACCGCAATGCCGACTCCTCCAGCCTGCCCCTCGGACTCAAACTTCACATACTCCCGCACCACGGCATTGGACACCTTCGCCGCAATCTCCGGGTCGGGATTAAAGAAGCTCACCGCAATCAGCCGCGTGTCCGGCGGGTTTTTGACCACAAGCTTTCTGCTGAATATCTTCAGCAACCGCTCCCTCCGCGCTGGAGCCTCGCTTAAAGGCAGGTCTTTTTCGGCTTCGATCCGCGCGTCGTTACCGCTGATCCATCCCCGCAGCGAAGGATGGAAGATGAACGGCTTATGCTGCTCCAGATTCAGTTCCTCAATAACCGCAAGCGCCGTGGTGTTGCTGCGGATAATGGCCATGTGCGTGGCGATATCTGTCTTGGTGTCGCTCTCGCTCAACGTCGGCTCTGAATTGGAATTGAGATCGACCTGCACCGTGAGGTCTTTC
Organism: Acidobacteriaceae bacterium; assembly: GCA_049680085.1. GTDB lineage: Bacteria > Acidobacteriota > Terriglobia > Terriglobales > Acidobacteriaceae > Silvibacterium. Next base: position 12,854 of record JBAUHD010000555.1, on the reverse strand, counting down.
CCCACCTGCACCGTCGCCGTGCTCTCATACTGTTTCGGCACCGCGAGACAGGCCAGCACAGCGAAGACGATGCCGCACAGCGCGAAGGAGATCACCCAACCCTTCCGCTTTCTCAGTGTCCGCCAGACGCCCTTGAGCGACTCTTCTTCGGCTGCCGGAGCCACTCGGCGAGATGGACTTACGGCGAGATAGCGCGTCTGAGAGGGATGCCGATTCCCAGAATCGACCGGGACTGGAACTGGCATAGGAAATGCCTCCTGAGGATGGATCGGGCCACACCGAACTTCTTAGATGGACTTCGCTGATGTGTCGAACCTTTGAAACATGGCCCATGAGACGCTGTGAAGCGGCCTTTGGATGTCTGAGGGAGCTTCTACCCGCACTTTTCGGTCACACTTCCAGGCTGATACGCATAGAACTATATTCCCCGTGGTTGCGCACACACTTCCTTCTCATCGCTTTGGGCTGCGCACACACTTCCTTCTCATCGCTTTGCTTCATGCATGAGGCGTGCTGGTGTACAGCATATCTTATAAGTCAAGTTACATACCATCTTACTATCCCTCAGTTACAGCCATTCTATTTCGATACGCATCCGAGTAGTTGCGACACGTTTGTTCCTGATGATTCGCTCGTTGTGGAGACCTTTGAGAATGAGAGCAGGCTGTGACAAGGTGAATGCTGCCGGCTCCAGGGTGAATATCCTTGGCGTCGGCGTTAGCCCACTTAACTTATCCCGTGCGGTATCTTCGGTACTATCCTTCCTCAAAACAGATAGAAAGGGCTATATCTGCGTTACTGGAATGCACGGTATCATGGAGGCTCAGACTGACCCGGAACTTCTTGCAATTCAGAACAATTCATTTCTCACAACACCCGATGGAATCCCCACTGTATGGATCGGACACCTCGATGGGCACCGTGCCATGCGGCAGGTTCGCGGCGCCGACTTTATGCTCAGCCTCTGCGAAGCATCGGTCGCCGCAGGAACCCGTCACTTCCTCTACGGAGGAAAACCCGGAGTGGCCGACCTATTGCGCGATGTACTTACCCTTCGCTATCCGGGACTACAGATTGCAGGCACCTATACTCCTCCCTTCCGTCCTTTGAACTCATGGGAAGAAGCTGATTTACGGCACCGGATTGCGGAACTGAAAGTGGATGTCCTGTGGTGCGGAATCAGTACCCCCAAGCAGGAGCGATTCATGGCGCGCTACATTCACCTTCTCCCGGTACGCCTGATGGTCGGCGTCGGAGCGGCGTTTGACCTGAATGCAGGCCTTTTGAATGACTCGCCGCTCTGGGTTCAACGATGCGGTCTTCAATGGGCTCATCGATTATGCCAGGAACCGCGTCGGCTCTGGAGGCGCTATCTACTGAATATTCCACGTTTTCTTTGGCTATATCTCATGCAGTGGACCGGCATCCGCTCCTATAAGCTGCCGCCTTCTTTCCCGGGACCTCTTCCGGCAGAAGCCGTCGCCGACACATCTCCGGAGCAAAACTCCGGGCGACTCGGTGATTTCGCGGCCTAGCAGCACAGGGGCGGCCATACCTTCAGGAGCCGCTGTCGAATTGAGTTTTAGACGATCGGGTCAAAGCGCGCACTTTAATCCGCGCTCGCCACGATGAGAACAGGTGAATGCTGTGGCTTCTGCAAATCTGAACAGTTGGATTCCCGCTCCGTCAGCTCCTCAACCCCTCAGCACCCCCTTCCACTCGCCCGCGTCGTCCGGTGCAGCCCGTGCCCGAACAACCACAGCGATATGGATGGCGCTCGATGCCATAACCGTCGCGCTTCTTGCTATCCTCGCAATCTCTATGCGCCAAAACACCGAGATTTTCCAGCCGGGACACCCTACCGGATTAGGAGCAAGTGAGTGGTCATTTTTCGCCTACCTCGGCGGCTTCGCACTTGTACTTATCCTCATCAGCAAAGCGCGCGGCTTATACGGCCCGTTGCAATCCCTCGGCGGCTTGCGTGAACAGCGACTTACAATTCAGTCCTGCTTCATAGCCAGCCTTATTCTCGCGGGTGCGCTCTACTTCTCCCATGCCATTTCAATCTCGCGCGCGGTTGTGATTGCCACCATGGTATCCTCCACGGTGCTGCTTTGCGCCCGGCGCGCGGCGTGGCGTATTTATATCTATCGCCATTACATGCGCGACATCGGCACGCGCAATGTTCTCATCGTCGGCGCCGGACCATCCGGCCAGGCAGTGCGCAATCACCTGCGCCGCGTCCGCCGCCTCGGCTATACATTCAAAGGCTTCATCTTTACAGACCATGATCAAGCGAGGACTCGAACCATCTCTCGCACTCGTCAAAGCCATACGCTGGACGATTCGGACATCCTCGGCAGCCTCGACGACATTACAGACCTCGCCCGCAAGCACTTCATTGATGAGATATTTATCACCGGCGCATGCAGCCGTGCTGTGATCCGAGATCTGATCGCACAAGGCTCCGAGCTTGGACTCGACGTAAGAGTCTTCCCCGATCTTTACGAAGGACTCTCATTTTCATTTCCCTTGGAATACGTAGGCCAGTTTCCCACCTTTCCGCTGCACTTCCGCCGGATACCTGTTGCAAGTCTCGTCATGAAGCGATTGCTGGACGTTGCTCTCGCCTCGTTTGCCATCCTTTTTGCATTTCCCGTCCTGCTCGCCGTTGCTGTTGCCATCCGTCTCGACTCCCGCGGGCCAATTTTGTACTGTGCCGAGCGGGTAGGCAGAAAGGGCCGCACCTTCTCCTGCTGGAAATTTCGCACCATGGTAACCAATGCCGAGGAGTTGCAAGCCGGGTTTCTCGATAGGAATGAGCGAGATGGCATTCTCTTCAAGTTAAAAGATGATCCGCGCATTACCCGGATCGGCCGCTTCCTACGCAAGTATTCGCTCGACGAACTGCCCCAGCTCTTCAACGTGGTGCTCGGCAGTATGAGCATCGTCGGCCCGCGGCCTCCTGTCGCGCGGGAGGTCACCCAATACAAACTGGCTCATCTTCGCCGTCTGGATGTTTCACCCGGAATCACCGGCCTCTGGCAGGTACAGGCCCGGCAAGACCCCTCCTTTGATCAATACATCTCGCTTGATACCTTTTATGTTGATAACTGGAGCCTTTGGCTCGACTTTAAGATCATGGTCCGTACCTTTGCCGTCGTGATCAGCGGGACAGGAAGTTAAACCGCGTCGTGCAGTTTCCACGGCCCTACACCTCGCCGACCGATGATCAAGCAGCACGCATGGCGTGCGCATATCCTTGATTCACGCTCCGGGCGGCTATCGCCTGTTCGTAAATATCCACTAGCCTTCTATAGTTCGTTTCCGCGCTGTAGCGAGAATCAAACTGGTGACGCGCTGCCGCTCTCATGTCGGCCATGCCACTCATGGCTGCAACTTCCCGGACGCACGCCAGCAGTGCCTCCGGACGACCGGCTTCAAACAGCATCCCAGACTTCCCATGCTCGACCATTTCCAGATAAGTACCAAGCTGCGAAGCAATCACCGGAGTCCCGACTGCCATTGCTTCAATCACCACACGCGGCATTCCCTCGTACCATCGTGACGGACATATCAGAGCGCGTGCATTCCCAATAACATCCAGCACCTCGCTGCCAGTGCGCGTTCCGAGCCACTCCACATTATCCAGCGTCGCGGCGGCCTCCCGGACCAGTGCCTCGAGTGGCCCACTTCCAACAATGCACAATCTGGGCAGGTCCATACCTCGCCGCCAGCACTCCAACAATGTAAGAACTCCCTTTTCATCGGTAAATCTGCCTACATACGCGAAATACCCCCCGGCTCCGGACCGAATGCCCGGGTCTTTTGCCAGTGTGTTCGGCTTAACCACCACCTTTGCCGGCGGTAACCCGCCTTCCACCAGCTTATTTCTCCCAAACTCAGATAGCGCTATGAATCTATCCACGGCATTGCGCCAGGTACCCATCCGCCAGTGCGTCAACATGGCCGCGGTTGCGGCCGCGCTTCCCGCGCGACTGCCACGGTAACATCCATGGATGATTCCCGGAAGACGCAGCGCTGTTCCCAAACAGTCTTCGCACGGACTTCCATCGCGATAAAGCGACGCCTTCACGCAAAGCAGGCGATAGTTGTGCAGCGTATGCACAACCGGAATGCCGCTCCGGTGGCACGCGCTGAAAATGGCTGGCGAGAAGGTCGGAAACCAATTATGAACGTGAACAACATCCGGCTCGCATTCCGCAATTGCGCTGCGCAATCTGGCTACCCCCTCGGCGCTATAGAACACCGCGGCGGCGGCCTTTAGCCTCGCGGACACTCCCTGGATATGATCATTATCTGCTTCGAGAAGCTCCGTTCCTACACCGTGTGCTTCGAGGATTTGCTGCTCCGCCTCAACAACCGAATCCTCCCCGCCTCTTTGCTGGTAGCGGTTATGAACAATCAACACCTTCATCCAGAGAGACTCCTTCTACTGCCCCACAATGGCAACAGCCATTACGCTATATTGCGGGATACTGATGGTTCCGGTATAGCTGCTTCCTGAGGCCGTTAGCGGCAACGATGAGCTAATGATCTGATTGCCATTCACAATTTGGTAAACGATCGCCTGGGGAGCACTAAGCCCAATCTTTTGCGCGGTGATCGTGATCTGCGGGTAACTGGTTGACGTTGGATTCACGATGAGAATCGAATCCCGCGCCTCGGTATAAAACGCCGTGACCGCCAGGCTGCCGGCCCCGACGGGCGGCGTAATTGACGCAGCCATATATCCGCCGCTATTCAAATCAAGATAGTTCGGCGACGCCAGAAGCTGATAGGTGTAATACTGCGGATACGGAACGGGTAAGCTGCCCGGCGAGTATGCGCAGTCCATGGATGCATCCCAGGTGCCCAGTAGACAGAAGTAGGGGTAGGCATTGGCTGCGGGGTAGATCAGCCTTCCCGGAACGGCGGCAGTGCCTGAGTACACCGAATCCAGCAGATCGCTCACGTAGAGCGCGTTTGATACCGGCGAGTAAGTTGGATCATTACGGCAACAGTCCTGCGCCGCCGCCCGGCTGGTTTTGTATCCGTCAATATAGATCGGCGTTCTTGCGCCGCCAGGCTGCTTGCCGGCGGCCACGACTCCAGCCACTTTGGAATATGCGGCGGCGGCGCCGGTCGTACCCTGAGTTATCTGATATACGGGCGTGGTTCCATTATAAGTATCCCATGTTGCCCCGGCTTGGCTGCTTCCCTGCATGAGGTTGTGGTAACTTACGAAATCCACATAGGGAGCTGTCGCGGCATCCGACAGCAGCGCCGATATCCACTCGGAATTCGGGCTTGCAGTTGCTGGGCCTCCCACTCGAATCGAGACGCCATCCTCTGCGGCCTGTTTCTTCATCAGCGGTGCGGCGGCCGCATAGAGAGATTCATACTCGCCTAATTTGTCTGAGCCGCAAAGGCCGCTGGTATCCGGCTGATTCCATATCTCATAATCCGTAACTACTCCCGGAAATGAAGCATCCATATGGGCCACATAAGACGCGGCAATCCGCGCCCAGGCCTGAACGTCCGCCGGTATGACCGCCGTGCTTCCTGCCCCGCATGGATTAGGCTTCGGCTGCAACCATGGAGGCGTAGAGACAACCTGGAGCACCACGTGCATACCTTCCGCCTGAAGGTTCGCGATTCGTTGATCAATCTTTGACCAATCCGGCTTCTGCGTTGCATACACCTGCGGAATCAGCGCTTCGGTGCGCGAGAGTTTTAGCCCGGCCTCGCTGAGGATTTCCATGTCGCCCGGGCTGTGAAGATCGTCGATGTGGCTGGCGCCAAGCATGCCCGCCGGAATCGGATAGTTATGGTTGGTTCGCGATCCAAAGTCCACGGTAACACCAGAGAACACGGTGACGGCTGCCGAACTGGATGTATTCAACGACCTATCTGTCGCCTTGATTACGTGCTTGCCTGCTGCGCTCGGGGCCGTATAAATGCCCTCTGTTGTGATCTCCCCGACCGCGGCATTGCCGCCGTCGATGCCGTCCACGGAATAGGTAACACCATCCGTATCCGGAACTCCGCACACCTGAGGCTGAAACTGGTGTTGGCCGCCCGGGGGCAGCGAGGCACTGGAGGGATAAATTGAAAACTCCGGAGTGTTTGTCACCACCACATTTGTAAATGAAGACGCGCTTTGATCTGCCTGACTGACGGCCTTGATCATATGGGTTCCGGAGATGCTTGGCGCCAGGTACATTCCGTCCGCCAAGATTACTCCGCTGGAGTTCGTGCCGTTCCGGACGCCATCCACGTACCAGTCCACCATGCTATTACTGGTGCTTGATACCGTCGCCGTGAGCTGCTCGTTATGCATTGGCTCAACACAAGACCCCTGCGGAGTAATCAGGACTCGAACTTCTGACTCGTCTGGAATACCTTCGCCGGCCCCCGGGAAGAGAGAGGAGGGAGAGACCTTTTTCTCATTGCTTCCGCTGCTCCCACTGTCGATTGGTATGCCGCCCATTCCCGAGAGGTAGAGCTGAGTTGTCGCTCCAGATCCGTCCGTTACATTCACCGAACCATTCGTGGGGCCATCAATCACTGGGTTCGATGTCACCGTCACGGTGCAACTAGCGCTGGGTGCAAGAGTACCGGGACAATCATTGGTCTGTACAAAATGGCCGCTGAGCGATATAGAGGCGAGCGTAATACTCGAAGCTTGCTCATTCGTCAGCGTGGCTGTCTGTGCCTGACTCGCCGTGTTTGGATTGACCCCGGCGAAGACCAGCGATGCAGGTTGAAACAGCAATGGACCAACTGCACCAGTGCCTCTCAAAGAGACCGATTGGTTCCCCCCCGGCGCATCATCCGTAAAGGTAATCACCTCGCTCTTAGCCCCCGCGGAGAGTGGCCGGAACGCCAGCGAAATGGTGCAGGATGCACCCGCCGCGACGGTGGACGGAGCCGTCTGACAAGTCGATGCAGTCTCGATGAAGTCCTGGCTGATTGAAATAGAATAGATAGTCAGCGGCACCGTCTGGCCGTTATCGACAGTAAGTACCTTCGCTCCCGACGTTTGTCCTATGTCAAGCGTGCCCCACACCATCGGGTTAGGGGAGAAGCTCAGTACCTTATCCGTGTTTCCGCCCTGTCCTTTAAGGTAAAGCTGTGCGCTGTTTCCCAAGCTATCTTTAACATTCACTGAGCCTGTGAATGTACCGTCGGACGTTGGGTTGGCCGTAACCTCAAACGTGCAACTGGCCTGAGGGCCAAGCGTCGGCGGGCAGTTATTTGTCTGCGCAAAGTGGCTGCTAATCGTGACCGATGCAAGGTTTAGGCTGTTTTGCGTCTCATTCGTCAGCGTAGCCGTCTGCGCTGGGCTCACCTGTCCCGGATCAACCCCGGCGAACGAGATCGCGGTGGGCGCGAATAACATGTCTCCCACAATTCCTGTACCATTCAGCGCCAGCGCCTGGGGGCTCCCCTGAGCATTATCGGTAAACGTCAGCAATTCCGTGATGGGTCCCGCCGTGCCGGGGCGGAATGCAATTGACACGGTGCATGTTTGGCCGCCGCCCAGGGTCGCCGGAGCCAGCGGACAAGTAGATGCAGTAATGGTATAGTCCCGTCCAGTTGCGATGTTCGAGAAGCTAACGCTGGCCGATTGCGTATTCGTCACCGTAATTGTTTTCGCGGCCGACGTTCCTCCAACGGCTACCTTGCCCCACACCAGGCTGGACGGCGTGAAGCCCAGCGCACCTACTGCCTGGCGGCCCTGGTCAGATCCTGAAAGGTAAAGCTGCGTAATATTTCCGAAATTGTCTTTCACGTTGATTGCTCCGGTAACTGCTCCGCTCGCAACGGGATTGGAAGTTACCGTCACCGTGCAGCTTCCGCCGGGAGCCAGAGTATTAGGACTGACCGGGCAGTTATCCCCCTCGGAAAAGTGGGCGCTGGGGGTGATCGCGGCGATGGTAACGGGCGTGGTCCCCTCATTGGTCAGCGTTGCTGTTTGCGGCTGGCTCACTGTACTCGCCGCGACACCGGAAAAATCGAGCGATGTCGGGTCGAAGAGCAGAAATCCAACGCCGCCAAGCGCGCTTAACGCCACAGTGGAAGGCGTGTTCGTAGCGTTATCTGTAAGCGACAATGTGCCGGTCAGCGTTCCCGAGCCCTGAGGGCGAAAGGCCACTGAAATTGTGCATGACGCGCCCGGCGCCAGCAATTGCGGCGCGATAGGACAGGTGTCTGCGGTCTCAATGAAGTTCTCGCTCAGGTTGATGGATGAAATCGTCAGCGGGATTGCTTTTGCGGGACTTGTGTTAGTGACAGTTATAATTTTCTGCCCTGACGTATTGCCTATATCTACCTTGTGCCAGGACACTGAAGGCGGCGACAGCGTTACCGTAGGAAGAGTGTTGAACGAGACGCCGCATCCAGTGACCGCTACAACAAGCGCGACGAGCCCAACCCAGGCAAAGCAACGGGAATTATGTTTGCCTCCAGAGGCCACTGTGGCTCTCAAGCTTGCATCTGTGGGATTCTCATTGGTATGCATTGACGACCTCTTCCGCTTTACTGCGCCTGAAACAATATGGGGCTGGAGCCACTTACTACCGGTTGTCCCGTACCGGGATGTATCTCCCCTTTTACGTCGGAGTAGGATGATGTAGGCTTTTGGCCTGCAAGAGGAGTCGGCGCGCCTACCGACCAGGCGATCAGATATTTTTTCCCGCCTTTGATCAGTCTGCATGTCCAGATGGGTCCATGCGTTGATTGGCACGGGGTCGCCCCGGTAGCCCCATCCAGCCATTTGTATATTTGCGCGTAGGCGCGGCCAGCCGGAGCCTCGCCCGTGCCCTCACGCCAAAGCGTGCCCCACTTCGGATTGTCCCACTGGTACCAGTAGACTCGTGCGACTCCGTAGCTGAACTGAATCAGATACCATCGCGACAAAAAGTCGGCTTGCGCCTGTTCATCCGGTAGTTGCGCATCGCTTCCCCAGCCGCCTTCGGTATCCCAAAGAGGAAGAGCACTCACGCCGTTTTTGGCCATCACCGCCCGAATCTTTTTAATCTGTTCCACTACGTTTTCGGGGGGAAGGGCAGGTTGGTTGCTCCGCCCCGCATAGGCGTGCCACGCGATCACATCCACGTACTTTCCTCCTCCGGCTGCCAGAAACTCGTTCATCCAGGTGTCATAGGGCGTCGGCCATCCGGTGGATGATGGAGCCGGACTTACTACGATAGCTTGCGGGTCATTGGATTTAATAATTGGATATGCGAGCGAGACTAAGTGAGCCATTTCCGCGGCGGTTCCCGTGTAAAATCCAATGGCATTCGGCTCATTCCACATTTCGTAGCTGGATATTCTTCCTTTGTACCTCTTTACAAGCGTGGCAACAAAACTCACCCAGGCCTTGTCTGTGGGAGGAGCGGCGCATCCAATCATTCCCCGGTTGCACTTTTCCTCGGGACGAGTGCTGGCCCATTGAGGAGTATTGAGAAACAAGTAATCCAACTCGACGTGATGTGCCTGTGACGCGGCGACCCAGGTATCCAGTCCGTGCCAATCGAACTGCCCCTCCTTCGGTTCAATGGTTCCCCAGGTAGTTCCGGCTGGCCGCATCGCGCCAAATGGAACCGTCGGCCAGTGCCGCGTTGGCGACAAGGTATGCATTCCCATGAACTGAGGCGTGAAGGGCAGCGAATCTCCTACGTCATCCGGAGACAGTTTCGGATGCTGCTTCTTTTTCGCTCCGGATACCGGGACAAACAACAGCATCAACACGCAAATTGCGCTCCAGCGTACCATCGCGCTACTCTCCGCAAATCAAAATCAAACCTCAATCCAAGGCGTTGCCGCTGCGTTTGTCGCATAGGCACCGGATTGCCATGATGAATCAGCCCGCGTTTCTTCGCTGGGCAATGGTTCCCCGCCTCATCGCGCAAAGAATCGCCTCAGTCCTGCTGGAGACGCCTAGTTTGTAAAAGATGTGGAACAGGTGGTTCTTGATCGTGTGCTCGCTCAATTTGAGCGCTTCGGCCATCCCCCGGTTACTGCGTCCCTCAGCCAGCAGGCCAAGCACCTCCTGCTCACGCGCGCTGAGCACCGTATCTCCCTTCGCGTCCACAATCTGTAACGGCTTCGCCTCGGAAAGAGAGTCAATCAAGTAGTTCAACTGCTTGCTGGAAGCCCATATCTGTCCTTCATTCACCGAATAGATGCACTTGCACAAGGTCTCGAAGTCGGTAAGATCCGCTGGAAGTATTCCGCGCGCCTGGGCATGAAAGTAGCCGATCACATCCTGCCTGCTAAGGTCAGAAGAAAGGATAATGGCCTTGGTACTCGGGGCAAGATTATGAATGGTAGTGAGGACCGCCAGTCCGGAATAGAGGCTCTTCGGATTGGCGCTGCGGATGATTGCAACATCGGGAGCCTGCTCCGCAAGCATTCTCATCAACTCATCAAGGCTTTTCGGGCATCCCAGGATCATGAAATCGGGCTGCCTGGAAAGCGCCTGCGTGAGCAGTTCCGAGCTAATCGCCATCGGGTCTGCTATCAGAAGAGAAATTTTTCCTTGGGGGAACATATCGCTGCAATCCATCAGAATAGGGGGCCCGGAAGCCTGTCCGGGGTTAAACTTTCAACTCAACTCACTTTCCAAACTATCGCTGTTCTTTCGTGCGCAGCAGCAAAACTCCCCGTGCGCACTGAGTGATAAAGACGAGAAAAAATGTCTTAGGGTTGTAAGAAAAAGCGCCCAATACGCTCGGCACACCATGAAAATCGGACGAGAGTGTTTCGACCCACGATGATTTCGCTAGGTAAACGGCGGTGCGGGCTATAGGAAGATGGCTCGCGCCCACTAAGCGGCCTGCATTCCTCAGCGCGGAATGGGTCATTATTCTCAGGAGGAAAGGCCCGCGCGCGCGGGCCCTTCGCCGCGTGATCAAGCTGCCAGACGGGTCCCGACCAGCATCTCGTTTTCAATCCACTCGTAGGTTTTGGCCATACCGTCGCGCAGACGAATCGATGGCTCCCACCTGAGATACTCCATTATTTTGGTATTGTCGCTGTTGCGCCCGTTGACTCCTTTGGGCGCATTTAGCTTGTAGTTTCTCTTCAGGTGGATTCCGGCAATATCTTCAACCATGTCCACGAGTTGATTGATCGTCACAAGCTCGCTGCTGCCGAGGTTGATCGGCTCCCGTATATCACTTTCCATAATCGCCCGAATGCCGTGAAGGCAATCGTCGATGTACATGAAGCTGCGCGTCTGCTTGCCGTCGCCCCATATCTCAATCTCGCGGCTTCCGGAGTGTTTCGCCTCCAGCACCTTTCGGCAGATCGCGGCTGGGGCCTTCTCGCGACCGCCCTCCCATGTCCCTAACGGGCCGTAAACATTGTGGAACCGCGCCACGCGGCACTCCAGTCCGAAGTCCTCCTCAAAGTGGCGGCACATGCGCTCACTGAACAGCTTCTCCCAACCGTAGCCGTCTTCTGGAAGCGCCGGGTACGCATCCGATTCCTTAAGCGGGATTACCTCCGGGCTCTTCTGCTTTTCGCCGTTGTACACGCATGCGGAAGAGGAATAGAAGAATCGCTTCACTCCGCTATCGCAAGCCGCCATCAGCATGTGCGTGTTGATCAGCACGCTCAACATGCATAAGGCTTTGTTGTTTTCAATAAATCCCATTCCGCCCATATCGGCCGCCAACTGAATGACAACATCTGCGCCCTTTGCCGCCTTGTAGCAACTCTCCTTCTCCTTCAGGTCCATTCTCAGGTTTTCCACATTTTCGGAAGACTGGTACCATTCCTCCACCGGTTTGAGATCGACCGCCCGTACCACTTCAACTCCGTCCGCCAGAAGCTTCTTTACCAGGTGTCCCCCGATAAATCCACCCGCGCCACATACAACCGCTTTCTTACCCTCTAAATTCATACTCTTCCGCTCCTTTATGGGTTCTCGACTCTCGTCGAAGTTTCTGGTCCGTGAGTTATACCCTTCACAGCAAACAGCAGTCGAAACAAGTCCCTTTGGATGCACGATCGGATAGAGAAGATGCCGCATCTGATGGACGCAGCGGTTAGAGAAAGATATCGCGCAACCTAAAACAATTAACAGCCCTAGGAAGCATGTGGACTCTCACGCAGCCAACCATTCGGTTTCCATTTGCAACCCACAATTGAAATGCGCACGCGCAACTGCAAGATCATGTCTCATGCAGAAAGGGCCGGAGCTACCCCGTCGCGCAACCAACTTGCAATCCTGCTCAGCGCTATTGAGGTTTCGATGAACTCCCTCCCCCAGCTTCGTCGTGCTCGCCCGCAAGTCCTTGCTCTTTTGGTGCTCATCATTGCTGCTTCGGGTTGCGGGACTGATTTTCGCGCGGACGCTCAGGTTGCGGCTGCGCCCTCCTCCGTCACCTGGAGCAAGGTTACCGTGGGCCAGACGGGCGGGCCTAAAATTGCGACCCTCACTAATTCCGGCAATGCCATCATCAGCATCAGCGGAATTGGCTTTACCGGGACCAACTCCGGGGACTTTGCCATTTATCAGCAAACATGCGGCTCAACACTCGCGGTATCAGCAAGCTGCACCGTCACAATTCTTTTCAAGCCCACCACTTCCGGCACGCGCACCGCGGCGCTCACCTTCACTGACAATGCCAGTAATAGTCCGCAAGAGGTTTCTCTTTCCGGTATGGGCGTGAGCGGCTCATCGGGAACCACCACCGCGACCCCCTCCAGCTTGTCCTTCGGCAGCGTCGGCATCGGGGGAAGCAGCGCCTCGCAGACTATCACCGTCACCAACGGCACCTCCGCTTCCGTCGCCCTCAGCGGCGCGGGAATCTCCGGAACGAATGCCGCCGATTTTG
>JBAUHD010000554.1:0-5494 GCA_049680085.1 Acidobacteriaceae bacterium | reverse complement strand
CCGCAGCAGGGGCCGGGACCTGTGGCTTCTCCAACCATGACGGCCTGGGCGGAGCACGCGGAGTACCATGCCGCAAGCGGAGCCGCAACCGGAGCGGCGGGGCAGATGTTGCAGCTTACCGGCAATCCGCGGCTGGAGGACGGCGCGCTACAGATCGCGGCGAACCGCATCGATTACCGGCGCGACACGGGCGACGCAAGCGCGCTGGGCGGCGTGAAGGCGACGTATACGGATAAGGCGCAGGGCGCTCCCACGCTGGGCGGCGAAGGGCCTGTGCACATCACGGCGGACCACGCGCTGCTGCATCACGCGACGAACGCGAGCGCGTTCTTTGGAGCGAACGGGACCGACGCGCGGATGTGGCAGGGAGGGGATTCGATTTCCGCTCCGGTGCTGGAGTTGACGCGCAAGCCGGCGACCCTGAAGGCGCACAGCGCGCCAGGGAGCGCGAGCGAGGCGGTAGAGGCGAGCCTTACGTCTTCCAGTCCATCGAAGAATGGCGCAAAGCGGCAGCCCGCGGCGATGCGGGTGCGCAGCCGGATGTTGTTCTATTCCGACGCGGACCGGCGTGGGGATTTTCGCGGCAACGTGACGGCGCAGGATTCGGCCGGGGTGATTCGCGCGGATGAGGCGCAGGTGTATCTGACGCCGGCTCCGGAAAAAGGCAAGCCGCGCGCGAAGGGAGAATCGGAGCTTGAGCGCGTGGTCGCGACCGGCCATGTGGAGCTTACGCAGCCGGGCCGGAAGGGTTTCGGCCACAAGCTGGTTTACACGGCGAAGGATGGCCGGTACGTGCTGACCGGATTGCCGGGAAACCCTCCGCGCCTTGAAGACGCGGCGAAGGGCACGACCACGGGAACGACGTTGATTTTCAATAGTCAGGATGATAGCGTCGTGGTGAGCGGAGGACAATCGAGAGCCGTCACCGAGACGCGCGCTCCAAATTAAAACGCGTGCAGAAGCTTTCGACCGATCAGATCGGCAAGTCCTACAAGGCGCGCCAGGTAGTGCGCGGGGTGAGCGTTGAGGTCAGTCGTGGAGAAGTGGTGGGTCTGCTGGGGCCGAACGGCGCCGGCAAGACGACCAGCTTCTACATGATCGTGGGCCTGGTCGCTCCGGATTCGGGCAACATCCTGGCCGACGGCGAGGACATTACGCGCGTGCCGATGTATCTGCGCGCGCGGCAGTACGGCATCAGCTATCTTCCCCAGGAGCCTTCGGTCTTTCGCAAGCTGACGGTGGAAGAGAATATACTGGCTGTGCTCGAGGTGCAGAGCTTATCGCGCGAGGCACGGCGCTCGCGGACAGAGAAGCTGATTGAGCAGTTGAATCTGGGAAACGTGCGGCGGACGCTGGGCTACGCGCTTTCCGGCGGCGAGCGGCGGCGGGTGGAAATTGCGCGCTGCCTGTGCATTCAGCCGTCGTTTATTTTGCTGGATGAGCCCTTTTCGGGAATTGATCCCATTGCGGTCCTTGACCTCCAGGAAATTATTGCGGAATTGAAAGCAAGCGGGATCGGCGTGCTGATCACGGATCATAGTGTTCGTGAGACGCTGTCGGTCACGGACCGGGCCTACATCATCAATGAGGGCCGGATCTTCGCGGCGGGAACTCCGGAGCGGCTGGCCAGCGACCCGGAAGTGCGGCGGCTGTATCTGGGAGAAGGATTTTCCCTGGACTAAGGACGCCGCTTGCGAGAGATTTTTTACCAGGCGGGTGCGGGATGGAAGCTCCTTCTGATTCGCGCGTCAGGCTGGATGTAAACTGGGCAATTACTAACTTGTACATTTTTTACGACAGGATGGAATGACTCTTCTTCAACCTAGATTGAGCTTGAAAGTCGCTCAACGGCAGATATTGACGCCCGGCCTGATGCAAATGGTCAGCGTGCTGGCGTTGAACAAGCTGGAGTTGAAGGAGATGATCAACGCCGAGATCACCGAAAACCCGGTGCTCGAAGAGGTCGATGAAACGGTTCCCCTGCTGGACGAGGTGGCGGGGAAGGAAATTGAGCACGACCGCGCGACAGAAATGCGCGACGGGGCAGGCGAAGAAGAGAAAAAGACCGACCCCTTCGACGAGATCGACTTCGGGTCGTACTTTCAGGATTATCTTGATCCGGGCTTCCGCGCGCCGGGAAATTTTGAGCTGACGGAGACGCCGTCGATCGAGAATTATCTTTCGCAGCCGGGCACGCTGACCGATCACCTCTTCTGGCAGATCGGTTCGTTGAGCCTGAGCCCCGCCGTGCGCGAGGCCGCCGAGTACATCATCGGCAATCTGAATGAGGACGGATACCTGAACGCCAGCGATGAGGAGTTGCTGGAGGGCTATCTGCACGAGCAGCTTGATCCGGAGGCGGACGAAGCGGCGCGGAAGAACGGGCACGCGGCGCTGGCGCAGGTGTCTCCGGAGATGGTCAGCCGGGCGAAGGCGCACCTGGAAGCGGCGCTGGCGGTGGTTCGGCAGATCGACCCGGTGGGCATCGCGACGCGCGATCTGCGCGAGTGCTTGCTGGCGCAGGTGGAGGCGCAGCGGAAGGAATTTGATTTGATCTTTACGCGCCGGCACGCGCAGTCCGCGGAAGAATCAGGCAACGGCGCGGCACACGGGGCCGCGATGGACGGCAACGGCGGGCTGGAGTTGGCGGCCTCGGAAAATGCCCCCTGCGCGAAAACCGGAATCTTCGAGATGGCCTCGTGCATTATCGACAAGCACCTGACGCTGCTCCAGAAGCGCGACCCGCGCGAGTTGTCGAAGACGCTGGGAAAAACCGTGGAGGAGGCGCAGCAGGCGATTGACTTCATTCGCACGCTGGACCCCCGTCCGGGACAGCGCTACAACCGCTCAGACGCGAGGCTGATCGAACCCGACGTGGCCTTCGTCAAGCGCGGAGAGGAATACGTCGTCGTAATGAACGAGGATGACCTGCCCACGCTGCGCCTGAACCAGGGATATCGTCGAATGCTGACGCAGCCCGGCGCCGAGAAGGAAGTCAAGGATTACGTGAAGGAGCGCTACCGCTCCGCGCTGCAACTGATGCGCAACATCGAGCAGCGCAAAAACACGATTCTGCGGACCTGCGAGGCGATTGTCCGGCGGCAGCAGGATTTTCTGGAAAAGGGCGTGGACGCGCTGCGTCCCATGATGATCAAGGAAGTGGCCGAGGAGATTGGCGTGCATCCTTCGACGGTGAGCCGGGCGGTTTCGAACAAATATGTGCATACCGCGCAGGGCGTGTTTGAGCTGCGGTTCTTCTTCTCTGAGGGAGTGAACGGGCCGGAGGGTTCGGGCACGCCGCTGATGCTGCTGAAGCGGAAGGTGAAGAAGCTGATTGAAGACGAGGATCCGAGCAAGCCGCTGACCGACGACCTGATTGCGACCATGCTGCAAGGCCAGGGGATCGAAGTGACGCGGCGCACGGTGGCGAAGTACCGCGAGGACATGCACATTCCCAGCACCCACCAAAGGCGCATCCGAAAATAGAGGCTCTCCGCATCCACAGGCCGGAGCGGGTATAGAATCGCTGTCCGGGCGGAAGCCTGATTCCTGAAAGGAGCCCTTATGCAGATTGAGTACACCGGCAGGCAGGCGACGGTAACGCGGGCGCTGCGCGCGCAGGCTGACGCCGGCATCGAGCGAATCGCGAAGATTCTCGGCAAGGTGACGAGCGCGCACGTGATTCTGAGCGCGACCAAATATCGCCAGACGGCGGAGGTCACGATCAAGACACGGCTGAGCAAGATTGTGGGCGTGTCCGAGTCTCCAAACATGGAGAGTTCGCTGCGCGAAGCGCTCATCAAGGCCGAAACGCAGGCGGTGCGTGCGCGGAAGAAGCTCCAGGCAAAAAAACGCCAGCCGAAGGAAGAGAAGAACACAGCGGAGCCGCAGCTTGCGCGTCCGCGCAAACCGGTTCCGGCGCTGGAAGACGCGGAGGCGCCCGCGACGGCAAAGAACGGAACCGGGCGCGGCAATGCAGTCATTCCGGTAACAGTGCACAGCTTTCCGCCGAGTAGCCCCGTGCACGAGCCGCACCTTACGCGCTCGACCGATTCGGTGGCGTTGCGTCCCATGACGATTGAAGAGGCGGTGAAAGAAGCCGAGTTCCGCGACCGCGATGTGTTTGTGTTTCGGGATAATGAAGGCGGCGTGAAAGTGCTGCATCGGAAGCGGGACGGGAAGATGGAGTTGATCGAGGTGCCGTAAAAGAGGGTTCAGCGTTCAGCGATCAGCGTTCAGGCCGAATCGCCGGCTCGCCGTACCAGTGAAGCCAACCCTCTGTTGCCACACCCTGCTAGGATGAGCGCATGGCACGTCCCGCGAAGGCGAATCGAGACAAGACATCGGCCAAAAAGCAGCCTGCCCGAAGGGCGGCCCAGCCTGGCCCTTCCTCGATTCCCGCTCATTCTGAAGCCAGGCGCGAGCTGGTGATCCTTACCGGCCTTTCCGGGTCGGGGAAGCTTTCCGCGCTGAAGACCTTTGAGGACATGGGTTTTTACGCGGTGGACAATCTGCCCATCGAACTGCTGCCGAGCTTTGCGGAACTGGTTTTGCAGTCGGTGGAGATCACCCGAGCCGCGCTGGTGGTGGACGCGCGCGAGGGACGCGGGCTGGAGCGATTTCCGGCGATTGTGAAGGAGCTTCGGCGCAAGCTTTCCGTGAAAGTGGTGTATCTGGAAGCCTCGAAAGCCGCGCTTTTGCGGCGGTTTTCCGAGACGCGACGGCCGCATCCGCTGGGCCAGGGCGAGATGGTGAGCAAGGCCATCGAGGCCGAGCAGCGGCTTTTCGGGCCAGTGCGCAAGATGGCGGACGTGCGCATTGACACGACTAGCTTCAATGTCCATGAGCTGCGGGCGTATCTTCAGAATGAATTCCGGCGCGATTCAACAGGGAACAGTTTGCTGATTTCCTCGATCAGCTTTGGGTACAAGCACGGGCTCCCGCTGGAGGCGGACCTTGTGTTTGATGTGCGATTTCTGCCCAATCCGCATTTTGTGCCGGAGTTTCGCAAGCTGACCGGGCGCGACAAGAAGGTCGTCGCCTACCTGAACCAGTTTCCGCAGACCAAGGAATTTCTGGACCGCGTGACCGATCTGCTGGTGTTCCTGCTGCCGCATTACATCCGCGAGGGCAAGAGCTACTTGACGCTCGCTTTTGGCTGCACGGGTGGCCAGCACCGCTCGGTTATGATTGCCGAGGAGGTGCGGCGGCGGCTGGCGGAAAAGGGCTTCCAGGTGAAGACCTCGCACCGCGACGCGCCGCGATAAGCTGCTGTTGCTTGGAATGCCTTAAAATACTGGGATGACCCCGCAAATCAGGCGATCTCCTGTGCCTCATCGCTGTCGAAGGCAGGACTGCGAATGAGGCGGGTTGGCCGCCTGCTGCACTATGCCGTCCGCTACTGGTGGCAGGTGCTGGCTGCTGTTGTGCTGGCAGCGGGCGTGGGGCTGTTCGATGCGTTCCGCATCCTGCTGATCACGCCTATCTTCGACAA
>JBAUHD010000553.1:0-3213 GCA_049680085.1 Acidobacteriaceae bacterium | reverse complement strand
GCAGGGCCCGGGCGGCGAAGCCGGCGTGATGCGGATCAAGGGCACCAATCGCGGACTGGCCATGGCGCTGGCTGGCAACAGCCGCTGGTGCTATCTCGACCCCAAGCTCGGAGCGATGCATGCCGTGTCCGAGGCCGCGCGCAAAGTCGCCTGCACCGGAGCGACTCCGGTAGCGGCGACGAACTGCCTGAACTTCGGGAACCCCGAGAAACCGGAGATCATGGCCCAGCTATCTGCTGCGATTGACGGCATCGCCGAGGCCTGCACCGCGCTGGGCACGCCGATCACTGGCGGCAACGTCTCCTTATATAACGAGACCAAGGGAGAAGGGATTTATCCGACACCGGTGTTGGGTGTGGTTGGGATTATTGACGATGTGAGCAAAGCGGTTCCGGCAGACTTTCAGGAAGAAGGAGACGCGATACTTCTCCTCTCTGGCGTAACAATGGTGGTTCCAGCAGCAAACCTTCGCGGTTTTGGTTCATCGGAATTTGCTAAGACCTTGGTCGGTCGGCAATGGGGCTGGCCACCTCCTCTTAATCTCGAAGGCGACGAATCGGTTCTCCAAACGTTCTTGATTAGAATGTGCCGCGAAGGCTTTCTTCACTCTGCCTGTGATGTTTCGGACGGCGGAATCGCAGTTGCCATTGCCCGAGCGACGTTCGCCAATCGAATCGGCGCGGACATTGATCTGAATGACATCGAATCGCAGCCTATTCGATCACTTCGGACACCACTTTCCGATCCCTCCACTCCGACGGCAGTTGTGTTGTTCGCTGAGTACAGCTCACAGGCGATTGTCACCTGCGACTCATCCCAAGCAGATCGCATCTGCAAGGAATTTGGATTAGCAGGCACGAGAATTGGAGCAACGGGAGGAAATACATTAAGTCTCAGGTATCGCGATGCGGTCATTTCCACTCCTATCTCCGAACTCAAACAGTCTTGGTCCTCCTCTCTTGAATCCATGCTTCACGACCAGACAGCTGCCGAGGTGCTGGCATGAAGCGGTTGATGATCGAAGGCATTCCGGGCGAGGAAATGTCTCTCGACCGGGACGCGAACCGCAGGTCCTTCGACTACGGTCGCTCCGCGACCTCCGCTCAGGATGACACCCATGGGGGTGAGGACGACCCGAAGCTGCGCGAAGAGTGCGGCGTCATGGCGGTCTTCAATCATCCTGAAGCCGCCCGGCAGGTTTATCTGGGCCTGTACGCGCTTCAGCATCGCGGGCAGGAGTCGGCGGGGATTGCTGTCGCCGACGGCACCCACCTCTCGAACATCAAGGGCATGGGGCTGGTTGCGGAAATCTTCAGCGACGACGTGCTGGACAAGCTGAAGGGCGACATGGCCATTGGCCATACGCGCTACTCGACCACCGGCGACTCGGCGCTGCTGAACGCGCAGCCCATTCGCGTGGAATCGACCAAGGGCCTGATCGCCATTGCCCACAACGGCAACCTGGTGAACCTGGGCGGCGTTCGCGCGCGGCTTGAACGCGACGGGGTTTTCTTCCAGACCACCAGCGATTCGGAGATCATCGTCCAGCTCATCGCGCACTCCAAAGAAAGCACGCTGGTTGACGCCATCGCCGACTCGCTCAGTCAAGTTGAGGGAGCCTTCTCCATCGTGATGATGACGAGGGACCGCATCTTCGCGGCCCGCGACCCGCGCGGCTTCCGCCCACTCTCGATGGGTCGGATTGAGAATCCGGACGGGCCGGACACCATCGTCTTCGCCTCGGAATCCTGCGCCTTTGACCTGCTGCGCGCCAAGTTCGAGCGCGATGTGGAGCCGGGCGAGCTGGTGATGGTGACGCGCGATGGCGTGACCAGCCGCCGATTCTCCAGCGGAATCGAGCAGGCGAGCTGCATCTTCGAGCACGTCTACTTTGCGCGGCCCGACAGCAAGATCTTCAACCGCTGGGTGCAGGAGAGCCGCGAGCAGATGGGCCGCCAGCTTGCGCGCGAGGCTCCGGTGGAGGCCGATCTGGTGGTCCCGGTTCCCGACTCGGGCGTTGCGGCGGCCATCGGTTACGGCGCCGAAAGCGGGATTCCGTTCCGATTCGGGCTGATCCGCAACCATTATGTGGGCCGCACCTTTATCGAGCCGGAGCAGCGGGTGCGCGACTTCGGCGTGAAGCTGAAGCTGAACCCGGTCCGGAATCTGCTGGAGGGCAAGCGCATCATCCTGGTCGATGACTCCATCATTCGCGGAACCACCAGCCGGAAGATCGTCCGCATGGTGCGCGCCGCCGGAGCGAAGGAAGTTCACCTGCGCATCAGTTGCCCGCCGACCGTTGCGCCCTGCTACTACGGAGTGGACACGCCGAGCCGGAGAGACCTGATCGCCGCCAACAACTCGGTCGAAGAGATTCGGGAGTTCATCGAAGCCGACTCGCTGGCCTACCTCTCCATGGAAGGCATGCTGCACGCCTGCGACGGCGGCGAAGGGAATAAATTCTGCGTCGCCTGCTACACGGGGAAGTATCCGACCAAGGTTGTGGACGTGGATGTGGAAGAGATTCTGCCGGCTGGTGCGACGCGCTGAATTGTGCCAGGGTTCAGCGGTCAGCGATCAGTTAGCGAGTTCCTCCTTTCGCGCTCGATTTTTCTCAAAAAGGTCGTGTTGATCCTGAAAACAAAGGGGTTAGCAGATTTGATCCTGAAAATAAAGGACTTACGGGTTTGACCCTGATAATAAAGGGGTTATGCCGTATTTCTCAGCTTGGCGCCCGGTGATGGAGCAGAGAAACTGAGATCGTTGCGGTTCCTCGTGTTCCAGGGCAGAGGAACCGCAGGCGTTCAGCGTTCAGTCACGAGTCAGGTCCCGGTATCGGTCTTTTTTTTCAAAAAAGTCATGTTGATCCTGAAAACAAAGAACTTAGCGAATTTGATCCTGAAAAGAAAGGACTTACGGGTTTGATCTTGAAAACAAAAGAGTTGCGACCTCAGCGCTCAGTCAGCGAGTCAGGTCTGGTATCGATCGCCTTTTTGGGTAATGTCTCAGTTGGAAACCTCAGGGGCTAAAGCCCCGTTGTTTTTGAGGGGGTAATGGACGGGCTGAAGCCCGTCCCCTTCACAAACCGAGTATTTCCGCAGCCTGTGAAGCCCATCCCCTTCAAACAGCTTGCTTCAAACTCAGGCTTGAATCGGCCTTATGAAGTCGTGGCGCCTTCCCCGAGAACCGAACTTGTTCCCCACACAAGCAAAA
>JBAUHD010000552.1:0-14396 GCA_049680085.1 Acidobacteriaceae bacterium | reverse complement strand
TTCCGCAAATTGCCGGGCTGGGATTCAGCGCGATCAGTCAGCGATACGCGATTCAATCCCTCGACGAGGCGCGGGCCTATTTGGATCATCCGACGCTCGGCCCACGGCTCCGGGAGATTTGCGAAATTGTCAGCGGGATCGAAGGAAAAACCGCACATGAGATTTTCGGCTCGCCGGACGACATGAAGCTCCGCTCATCCATGACCCTGTTCGCCCACGCGACAGAGGACAATGCGGTGTTTCTCGAAGTTCTGCGGAAGTATTTCAGCGGGGTGAAAGACGAGCGGACAATGGAGTGGATCGGCTGAAACAAAGCCGCAATCGAGGCCGGCACGAAGAAGTATATCGGCCGGCCTCGGCGACAACTGCTAGACCATTTCCGCCAGCGGAAACGACCGATGCGCGCGCGGCGGCTCAAGATAGTGCTGCCGGTGCGTCGTCACCAGAAACTTGGTGAACCCGGTGTTTTCATCGGGCAGGTTGTACTTCTTCTGCAAGTCCACCCCGTCCATTTCCTTGCGGATTTTGTCGAACAACTGCGCCGAGGGCGCAAAGCCGATGAAGTGGACTCCCGGCTTCGGCGCGGGACTGATAGGTCCATCCGCGCTGAACTCGAAAGGATTTTCGACAGTGTCGAAATCCTGCCGTAGAAAGATGACTGTGCCCTTGGGAATAACGTCGCCGTAAACCGTGGTCGTGTCCTTCTCCACGCGCGAGAGGAACTGCATCTGGGCGTTATGCCCCAGCAGCTTGTGCGTCTTTGCGTCGTCCTCAAGCTGCTCCTTGAAAGTCGTCGTATCCGGCGCCTGCGACGGGGAAAGAATATCCTCGCCCTCGGTGCGGCGGGCATGAAACATACGCTGCAGCCGGCCGGGATGATCGAGACCGTACCAGCCTTCAAGATCAATCTCGATATGCGAAAGATGCATCATGGTGCCGTTCGCAAAATAGCTGTCCGGAGTCTGGTCCGTGTATCCGGGAATGGTTTCAAAACTCGGCAGCGTGCCCTGGGCCAGCCCATGCACGTGGCTGGAGGTGAATCCCATGAAGAGCATGGCGCCCGGAGGAATCTTGTCCGCGCCGGGAATCCCCAGCCGCTGCGCCATCACGCGCGGCATTCCGTGCCCGGCAAAACCGCGGCGAATCGACGTCAGGGTGAACAGATCGCCCACGTAGACATCCTCGGTGGGAATGCCATTGAGCGTCTGCGGACCGGGCTCAAACAAGGCCCGCATCACCTCGCTGATATGGTCTCCGTAGTCGCTCTTGAAGTGGAAGGAGATGTCGTTCTGCTCCAGCACCAGACGGGCCGGGTCTTTGGGATACTTGATGGCGTCGGTAATGGCCCAGTCGCCCGGCTTGCCGTTCTCAATGACCCGCGGCATCAGTTTGTCGGCCACGGCTTTGGGAATGAATTCCCTGAAGTAAGGCAGCCCATACGCCACCTGGATCAGGATCCCGTCGGGATAAAGCGGATAGATGGCTTCAATGGCGGCCAGCGCCTTGTCGAGCCGCTCCTGCGCCCGCTTCAACGCGGCCTTGTCGCCCTTCTGGATGGAAAGCCGGGCCGTCACCACAGAATGCCAAAGAGGAACGCACGCCACGGGAACGTCGCAATGATTCTCAACATTGACTCCCGGCAGCTCATACTGTGTTTTGGGAACCTCGCCCACGCGCCTCTTGGCGTAGTTCACAACCCCCGCCCAATCAAATGCCGCTGTATTGCTCATGTTTCCCCCTTTGCTTGATCTTGATCCTGAATTCCGGACAGCGCTTGAATGCCCATGATGGCAACCATCCGTTATAGCACTCGCCGCCACCCAACAACAGCGAGGGCGCTTTTAAACAGTGTCTCAGTTTGGATTCTCTGTATCAGGGCACAGCTTCAGCCGTGCCGAAAATGCCTGAAACCATTGGGGGCCTCAGCCCCTGAGCGATGCCTCTCTCCCAAACTGAGACACTACCCCCTTTTAGCTGTGCCTCACTTGGATGCGGGGTTCCCGCCTGCCCGCTTCGGGCGCGACTTAATATCGGCGGAAGGTGACTTCCACGCAAACCTTCACCGGCACGGGCTTGCCGTGTTCAAGCGCGGGGTCGAAGCGGTAATTCTCGACAGCCACAGCCGCCTTGTCGAACTCGGCCTCGTGCCAGTCCGGAACACAAGGCCGGAAGGGCAGGTTTCCACTTCGGTTCCCCCGCACGTTTTGTGCATTGTTGCCGCGGAGGTCTGGGATAATGGGAGTGCTCTGGTGTGTTGAACGCGCTTGAACCGCCATTGGCGGCAAACGCCGTTTCGCGTCTTGATGAAGCCACTTCAATTAGTCACGACTCCCACTCGCAACCGGCGGTTGAATGAGCTGATCGGGCTGCTCGTCTTCACTGCCGCGATTCTCCTTTTTCTCTCCTTAATTTCCTACCGGCCCACCGATCCCTCCTGGAACACGGTCGGCGGGTTTGGCATCAGCGGGCGCCCCGCTCACAACTGGATTGGCGTAACCGGCGCGTGGCTGGCCGATCTTCTGCTGCAATTTGTGGGCGTGACGGCCTTCTGCCTGCCTCTGGTGGTTGGCGCGCTGGGATGGGCGTGGCTGCGTTCGCAGGCGACCGGGTCCGTCGGGGCCAAGCTCGCAGGCCTGGCGCTTGGCCTCATCTTCGGACCGGCTCTGGCGGGGCTCCTGCCCGGGCATCTGCATTTTCTGCACGGCCTGCCCGTTGCCGGAGTGGTGGGACTGCTGGTGGCCGGCGCTCTTGTCGCATGGCTGAATGTTACCGGCGCATGGGTGGTTGCAGGGTGCGCGGTGCTGGCGGCGGTCTATCTGCTGACCACCTTCAGCCTCACCACCGCACGGGAGTGGCTGGCCGTGCGGTTCGCCTTTGTGCTGGCGTGGCGCGACCGATGGCAGAACTGGCGCTTCAAACGTGCCCGAGCCAAAGAGGCGCGCGCCGAGGCAAAGGCCGAGAAGGCCCGCGAAAAGGAATTGGAGAAGGAACGCAAGATCGCCGCCAAACTGGGGCGGCGCGGGATGGATACGCACCAGGCGGAGCCGGCTGAGACGGCTCCGGTGATGGTGCTGCGCGACGACCACGATTCGGCTGAGCCCAAGCGGCGCGGCGGCTTCGCTGAGATTTACGCCGAGGAGCCTCCGCCGCACACGGTCTGGGAGCAGATGCCGCGGGCGGTCGTTCCTGATCCCGAACCTGAACCCGAGCCGGTAAGGGAAGCGCCCGTCCCTGCGCCTGCGATGAAACCGCAGCTTGTCGCTCGCGAGCAGAAGCCGGAGCGGGCCATCGCCGTCGGCGAGCGCGCGGACGCCGAGCCGCAGTCCGTGACCGTTGCTCCCAAGTCCATGAATGGCTTCCGCCTCCCCGCCAGCACGCTGCTGCATCGCGCCGACGAAGCACAGATTGTGCGCGAGGACGAGCTTCGTACCGAGGCCCAGGTGCTGGTGGAAAAATGCGCCGAGTTCGACGTCGGCGGGCAGGTGGTAAGGATCAATCCCGGGCCGGTCGTCACGACCTTTGAGTTTCGCCCCGAAGCCGGCGTGAAGTACAGCCGCGTCACCGGCCTGGCCGAAGACCTGTGTCTCGCCATGCGGGCCGAAAGCATTCTGATCGAGCGCATGGCGGGCAAAAGCACGGTGGGCATGCAGGTCCCGAACAAAACCCGCGAAACCATCTGGCTGCGCGATGTCGTTGAGGCGGAAAATTTCCGCAACTCAAAAAGCCGGCTCACGCTGGCCATGGGCAAAGACATCAACGGCTCGATCGTAACGGCGGATCTGGCGACCATGCCCCACGTGCTCATCGCGGGCTCGACGGGCTCCGGCAAATCGGTCGCCATCAACGCCATGATCATGTCTGTGCTTTTCAAGGCCACTCCGGCGCAGGTGCGCATGATTCTGGTGGACCCCAAACGGGTCGAACTGGGGATGTACGAAGGCATTCCGCACCTGTTCACCCCCATCATTACCGAACCCAAGCTGGCCGCCAACGCGCTGCGCAACGCCGTGCGCGAAATGGAGCGGCGGCTGAAGCTGCTGGCTTCGCGCAGTGTGCGCAACATCGACCAGTACAACAAGCTCTTCGACGGCGGCACCAAGAGCCTGTTTGAGGACGCGCCCGACGAGGAGCCGCTGCCCTACATCATCATCATCATCGATGAATTGGCCGACCTCATGATGCTGGACAAGGCCAACGTCGAAGAGGCCATTACGCGCCTCGCGCAAATGGCGCGCGCCGTAGGCATTCATCTCGTGCTGGCAACGCAGCGGCCTTCGGTGGACGTGATTACCGGTCTCATCAAGGCCAATGTGCCGACGCGCATGTCTTTCCGGCTGGCGACGAAAGTGGACTCGCGGACCATTCTGGATTCGAACGGTGCGGAGTCGCTGCTCGGCCGCGGCGATATGCTCTTTCTGCCGCCCGGAACTTCGCGCTTGCAGCGAGTCCACGCTCCGTTTGTGACGGAAGAAGAAATCTCGAAAGTGGTGGAGTTCTGGAAAAAGCAGGGCGAGGCGGAGTACGTGCAGGGCTTCCTGGAACCTCCGAAGGACGCCGCCGGACGCGATGCGGATCTGGCCGGCGGAGATGGAGACGAGAACGACGAGCTTTTCCAGGACGCGGTGCGGCTGGTGCTCGAATTTGGCAAGGCTTCGACTTCGCTGCTGCAGCGGCGTCTGCGCATTGGCTATGGTCGCGCCGCGCACCTCATCGATTTGATGGAGCGGGACGGAATCGTCGGCCCCGCCGATGGCTCGCGCCCGCGCGAAATTCTCAAGCCGCCAGGATGGTTGAATGAGGTTGAGACAACGCTGCGGTAGAACGCATGGTTAGGACGCATGGTTAAACGCGGCCCCGGACGCCTGGGGGCCGCGTTTTTATTTCGTGCGGACTACGACGGCTTGATCTGCCGGCTGGATCGCAGGGCAATGCCTCCGAGCAGCAGGATGGCGATGACCAGGGCAACCCACAGCAGGGCCGGGTGTTTTTCTGTGAAGGGGCGCGTGTCGGGGCGAGGCTGGTATTGCGGGTTCCCCTGTTCGGCGTCGAGGCTTGCCTTCGCCGCGCCTTTATCCAGCGCGAAGAGCTTGGCGTAATCGTAGCGGGGCGTCGTCAGCGCAGCGTCTCCGTAGTAGAGCGTGTAGCTTGCGCCGGGTTCGGCGGCAAAGCACAGCATGCGCGCGTCCATTTCCAGGCGGATGGACTGAAGATCGAGTGGGGCGTCGTCTTCATTGTGGATGGCGACAGTCCATCGGGTCGCATAATCCGGAGCAAAGCCAGGCGCTTCCAGCGCAAGATGCTCCTCATCAATTTTGCGGCCGTTCTGGCGGCTGTGGATGCGCAGAATACTCCCGGTTGAAACGACAGGAAATTCCTGATCGATCTCTTCCCGGCCACGCTCCTTCGCGGCGGGCGTTCTCGTAAGCGTGACTTCGCGGCTGAAATTTGCCGGCCGGGTTCCGGGCGCAAAAACTACGCGCTCCACCGGCACATTCGCCGGAACGGTAAACTCGACCACTGAGTCGCGATCTTTTTGCCTGGCGGAGGACGCTGTCGCCACCGTGACGTAGTGCGGCTCGGTTTCCGCCATGTGTCCGGCGCTCAGGCCCGCGATTTGGCTCGGGCGGATGGGACCCTCGATGCGGAAGTGCAGGTAGTGGAAATCGGACGCCGGAAGATGCAGCACCGTGCTGCGGCCAAGCTTCTGCCGGGTGAAATCGAAAATAGTATAGGCGCCAAGGCCGGTCGCGCGCGCGCTGCTTTGGTTCTGGCTCCCGGAAACGTGAACCGTCGCGATAAAGTCTTTCGCCGCGACATCGAGGTGAAGGTTACTGTACGGCCCTTCCGGCATTTCCGCGTCGAACGTGGTCGCTCCGCCCCGGAGGCCGGCATTCAGGGGCGTGAGCTCTTCCGCAGACTGTCCGGTGGCCTCGGAGTGGATTGCATAGGGAACTTCCGCCCCTCCGTTGTAAAGGCGAAGGCTGGCGAGCCGCGGTCCAGCGTGGACGAAGGTTGCGGGGTCAAGCGTGAGGCACGTCTGCTGCTTTTGCGCGGGCACGTTGAGCACCGCGCGCTCGTAGCGGAAATATTGCACGCCGGGCGAGGCCGCAAAAAATAACAGCAGGAGAGCGGGAACGCGAAGGGTCATGGGTCTGGGTGCTCCCCTCCTCGCAGGTCAAGCCAGTCGCGCTGGTACGCAAAGCTTACGGCGAGCAAAAGCGCTCCCAGCCCGAGAAAGCTGAGGATGCGGTACCCCTGGCTGAGCTGGCTTACATCCACGGTAAAAACCTTGCCGATGGCGATCGCCAGCAGCACCAGCGCCTGCCAGCGAAGGAACGCGGAGCGCCGCAGGAAGCCAAGCAGAAGCAGCACGGCTCCAAACAGCATGAAGAACGCCGAGTAGGTAAACTGCGCGTACATGCGGTAGTCATGGATCAGGCTGTACCTGCCGTCAAAGCGCACCGTCCACCAGTAATTGTGAATTTCAAGGCTGATGGCGATGAGAATGAGGATATTGACAATCAGAGCGGAAACCGCCGCTGTGGCTCTCCAGGAGAGCGGGAAATTCGCCTCTCCGGTTTCATGCGAGCGCGCCGCAAACATCGCGGTGAAGGCAAACACCGCGATGGCGGCCAGATAGGTTCCAAAGCGCTGGTTGAAAAAAATGGTTGTCGAAGCCGGCGGATTGATCATCAGCAGCGCCGCGAGTCCGAGCGCCAGCGCGATCAGCGCCAGGGTCCGCAGCAGCCGCTGAGGAACGAGGCGTGTGAGCCAGAGCAGCGCGGCGCCCTCCACCAGCCAGCCAATGGTCAGCCACCGTCCCTGCGTCTTGAGAGGGATGGCAAGCGTGAGAAAAATCACGGCGATGACGAGATCGAGTGACCGCAGCGCCGGAGGAACGATTTTGTCCGGAAGATTAGGAACGCGCAGCAGCGCGAGATAAAACGCGGCAAAAGCCACGGCGATCCACGGTTGCGCGCCCGACGCGCCCACGCTGCCCACCAGCAGATAGAAGCCGAGGAATCCAAGCGATGCGTTCGCGAACGGGAGGACAATCAAGGCCAGCGCGTCGCGCGCCGGAAGTGAGTCAACGTCGAGTTTCCGGTTCAGGCGAACCAGGTGCGGCGCGAACGCGAACAGCAGAAAGAACACCGACAGGAAGAAGACGGTGAGCCCGAACTCGGTGTACGAATAAAACCGGATGGACCAGCTTACGAAGAAAAATACGGTGCCCAGAAAAGAGCCGACGAGCAGGCGCGACCAGGGTCGCAGAGCAATCAGCGCGAGCGTGGCGAGGTTCAGCAGCAGCAGGTAGGAGAACAGGGCCAGCTCGTGATTTTGCCCGTTGGAAAGCAGCAGCGGCGTGCCATAGCCGCCGACGATGGCGTAAAGGGCCAGCAGCTCGGAGTCCTGCGACCACGCCATGAAGCCGTTGAACGCGGTGACGGCGAGCATGGCGGCGAAGGCGGCGAAAGAAGGAACCAGATGAAACAGCGAATAGGCCGCCCAGAGTGAAAGATACAGAATGCCGCTGCCCACCGCCTTGAGCGAGTAGGAGAATCCCGCGAAGCCCCGCGAGCGGAAGCGCTCGGACCAGGCCATGAGAGCCACTCCGGCGACAATTCCGATCAGCACGCGCCCCGCGGGGCCAATCCAGTGATTGTCAATCGCAAGCTTGAGGAACCATGCCATGCCGATCAGCACGGCGAGAATTCCGATGCGATTGAACCACTGCGAGCCGATGCGGTTTTCGAGCGAGCGGTCCGGGCTCGCGGGCGAGCGCGTGAGAAACCTCGGCGGCGCTACCGGTTCTCTGCGCGATACCTCTGGAGCTAACGGCTGGGTTTGCGGAGCCTCGGGAGGCGGCGCGGGCACAGCAGGGGCGTGTGCAGGCGCGGGCGGCCTCGCCGGCGCGACCACAATTCCGTGTTCGCGCAGCGCAGCTTCCATGCGCGCCACATGAGCGCGAAGTTCGCTGACCTGCTGTTCGAGGCTGTCCCGCTGGCTTTCGTCCATTCCCGAATACTTTATCAAGGAATCAGCGGGAACAAAGGAAAAGCTTTCCGGCAACCCAGGTTCAACTTTGCGCTGTTGGCGCGTGTTGGTTCATCCTTAGAAATAGAAGGAGTTACGATGCGAGTTGCGGTTCTGGGACTGGGGAAGATGGGTTCCCCGATTGCGCGGCATTTAATCGAGGCCGGGCACGAGCTTACGGTGTGGAACAGAACGCGGGCGCGGGCGGAGCCGCTGGGCAAACACGGCGCGCGCGGCGCGGACTCCGCCGCCGAGGCGGTTGGCGGGGCCGAAGTCGTCTTCAGCGTATTGTTCGACGACGCCGCGCTGGAGGAGGTAATGTTTGGCGCCAACGCCTTGAAGGCCATGACGCCGGGCGCCGTCCACGTCAATCTCAGCACCATCAGCGTCGCCTGTTCAGAGCGGTTGACCATCGCGCATCGCACCGAGCGGCTGACGTTTGTCGCGGCCCCGGTCTTTGGCCGCCCCAACGTTGCGGAAGAAGGTCGCCTGGCCATGGCGGTTGGGGGTGAGCCAAAGGCGGTCGAGAAGGTGCGTCCGCTGCTGGAAAGCTTTACCCGCAAAATCATGGTGGTCTCCGAAAAACCCTCGGCGGCGCATGGCCTCAAGCTGAGCGGCAATTTTTTGATGATGGCCATGATTGCGTCTCTCTCCGAAAGCGCCATTCTTGCCGAGGCCCTCGGGATCGAGCCCAAGGTGTTTCTGGAAACCGTGAATGAGGCGGCCTTCCAGTCGCCGTTTTATGCGGCCTACTCCAGGCTCATGCTGAACCCGCCCAATCCGCCGGGCGGAACCATCGCCCTCGGCGAGAAAGATACGCGGCTCTTTCAGGAGGCGGGGCAGGAGGTCAAAGTGAAGACCCCGCTGGCCGATATGTTCAAGACCAATCTGGACCGCGCGGTCGAAGCGGGCATGAAGGATGAGGACTGGGCCGGAGCCTACTATCGGCTGACGCGCGACAGGACGTGGACCGCCGCCTGATTTAGAGCAAAATCAACATTGGTGTACCCAATGATAAAGCTTGTCATCCCGACCGGAGTTCGCGAAGCCGGGGTCCGCGGCACGCGCGGTGTTCGCGTGCTGGGGTGGGAAGCGAACGCAGTGGAGGGACCTGCACTTCCCTTGGCGGGTACACCGACACTGGAACCGCTCTAGCCGCCTGACTTACGATAGTTCCATGAAGACAGAGTTGAAGGGTTCGATTGTATTTGTTACCGGCGCGAGCGCGGGCATTGGCGAGGCTTGCGCCTTTGCGTTCGCGCGCGAAGGCGCGCGGCTGCTGCTGGCGGCCCGGAGGCTGGAGCGGCTGGAGGCAATGCGCGACAAGCTGATGGAAGCCGGAGCAGCGGAGGTCCACACGCTCGGGCTGGACGTTCGCGACCACGCCGCCGTTGAAGCGGCCGTGGCGAGCCTTCCAGCGGAGTGGCGCGCCATCGATGTGTTAGTCAACAACGCCGGGCTCAGCCGGGGTCTCGACAAGCTCTACGAGGGCAGCGTCGAGGACTGGGAAGAGATGATTGACACCAACGTGAAGGGGCTGCTGTACGTGACGAGGGCGGTGGTTCCGGGGATGGTCGAGCGCGGGCGCGGGCACGTCCTCAATCTCGGCTCTACCGCCGGCGAAATGACCTACCCCAAAGGCGCCGTCTATTGCGCCACCAAGCACGCCGAGCGCGCCATCAGCGACGGTCTGCGTCAGGACCTTCTCGGAACGCGGATTCGCGTGACTTCGATTGACCCCGGAATGGTGGAGACCGACTTCAGCCGGGTTCGATTTCACGGCGATGAGGAGCGCGCGACGAAGGTATACCAGGGACTCACTCCGCTGGTTGCGGAGGATGTGGCGGATGCCGCTGTTTGGGCTGCAACTCGACCCGCGCACGTCAACATCGCGCGCGTGTTGCTGACTTCCATCGATCAGGCGAACTCGCTGCTATTCAACCGGACCTAGAGCAAAATCAACCCGTGGTGTACAAACTTTGTCATCCCGACCGAAGCGACCGAAGCCGGGGTCCCCGGCACGCGCGCTTTTCGCGTGCTGGGGTGGAAAGGGAGCGAAGCGGAGGGACCCGCACTTCTTTCGGGTTACACCAACACTACTTCCTCTAGCCCGAATACGCCTCGAGCTTTCCCTCAATATCAACCAGAGCGGCTTCGAGCGCCGCCCGGCGATTCGGATTTGAGGTCCGCTCGCTCAGCACTCGCTCACGCTGAAGCTCGAGCGCCTGGCGCTCGCGTTGCTGCCTCGCGTCCTTCATGTGCGCTATCCGGAGTACTTCTTCAGGATTCACCCGAGCGGATTCATGCTCTGCGACCTGTTCTTCTACCGACTTACTTTCCCAACCTCTAGCCATACTTCAATGCTACCGCGAATCGTTTCGGGGAGCTATCCATTCCGCTCTCCGGTAGTGGGCGGTTTGGATTCTCTGTATCAGGGCACGGCTTCAGCCGTGCCGAAAACGCCTGAAAATGTTGGGGGCTTCAGCCCCTGAGCGATCTCTCTCCCAAACCGACCAACCCGCTCTCCGCCGCTGCTATCGAAGGTGTGCTTGCAATGCAATCAAATTCCGGCTGCGGCGATCGTGGGATGTTCAACCCATCCTGCGGCAGGCTGAGATTTCTCTTCAAAAAATTGCTCCACCGCTATCAGGATGCCTTCGCCGGTTTTCGCTTCGTAGATGGACTTGCGCAGCGCCGCCCCGCCCGCCACTCCATGCGTGAACCAGGACGCAAACTGCTTCATCTTGCCCTGAATCTCCTTGCCGTTTACGTCCGACTCGGCCAGCAGCATTTCAAAATACATGCGGATCATCCGGTGCCGGTCCCGCTCCGTCGGCTGGTCGTAGCGGCCGGTCGCGGTGTACTGCGCAATCTGCCGAAAGATCCACGGATTCGCTGGCGCAGCGCGTCCAATCATCACCGCGTCGCAGTGGGTTTCGGCGACCAGCGCGGCCGCGTCCTCGGGCGTCCGCACATCTCCATTCCCGATCACCGGAATCGTGACCGCATCCTTCACCGCGGCAATCCACTCCCAGCGCGCCTGCCCGCTGTAGCCCTGCTCGCGGGTACGGGCGTGGACGGCGACGGCGGCCAGCCCCGACTCCTGCGCCAGCCGCGCCAGTTCCACGCAGATGATGTGGTTATCGCTCCAGCCGAGGCGGATCTTCACCGTGAACGGAATCGTAACGGCGGCGCGGACGGCCTCAAAAATTTTCCCGATGAGCGGCAGGTCGCGCAGCAACCCGCTGCCTCCGTTGCAGGCCACGACACGCTTGGCCGGGCAGCCGAGGTTCAGGTCCACCATATCGAAACCGGTGTCCTGCACAATGCGCGCGGCCTCGGCCAGAGTTTCCGGGTTCGAGCCAAAGAGCTGCGCCGCAATCGGGTGCTCATCGTCGTAAAACGTAAGATAGCGCTTCCGCTTCGATTCCCTCATGCGGGCCAGGCCGTCGGCGGAGGTAAACTCCGTCATGATCAACCCGCATCCGGATTGCTGATTGGTGATCGCCGCGTCCACATCCGCGCAACTGGATTCGTAGCTGAACAGGCTGGCATTGCGAATGAAGCGGCGAAATACCGTGTCCGTGACGCCCGCCATCGGCGCCAGCAAAGTCGCCGGCGCGACCCGAATGCCCCCAATCGAGACGGACGCGGCCACACGCGCCCTCACCGGCATCGCGTGCTCAATCGGGTTGTCCCAGTTCTTCTTCATGGATGTTTTGCGGCTCAAATTCGTACTTCTATGTCGGGAAAAATGTCACTCTTGGCCCTCAACAATTTCTCCAGATGCTTAATTCCCGCAGCGTCAATATCAGCCTTCTTGCAGGCTCTTCTCGCGGAATTGATAGCGCTTTTGTGCTCATCACTCTTTACAGTCTGCTGAAAAAACTCGTTACAGGCTACTGGAAAAACTCTTTACAGGGCTGCTGGAAAAACTCGGCTTTTTTGAAGGGGACGGGCTTTAGCCCGTCCGTTAAGCCTTATGGAATCAGTGGGCTTTAGCCCCTGAGGGTTGTTATAGAACCACGATCCCCACCCAGCCAAAAAGCCCCCGCCATCGGCGGAGGCTTTCGGCAATCCTTCGGTCCGCGATTTACTTCGCGGCCGGCTCCGCTTTGGCGTATTTGCGCCGGAAGCGCTCCACGCGCCCCGCCGTATCGATCAGCTTCTGCTTGCCGGTAAAGAACGGGTGGCAGCTTGAGCAGATTTCAATGTGGATGTCGCCCTTGTGGGTCGAGCGAGTGGTAAAGTTTGCGCCGCAGGCGCACACAACGCGTATCTCGTCGTAGTTGGGATGAATTCCGGCTTTAGGCATAACTCGTTTGGGACCTTTCCTGCAATCCTTCTATTTTAGGTTGAATTCCGAAGGTTTGCAACGCTCGCGCACCCGCGCCGCCGTCTCTCGTTCAGCCGCACAGCAACCTATCTTCAATACGCCGGAGCCGCCTCAAGTTCCTCTTCCTCATCCTTCAGCCCATGCCGCCGCATCAGGCTGGGGAGATTCTGCGAAAACGCCGACCGCGGCATGACCATATCGCATCCCGCCTCCACCGCCTTCGCCTTCAGGTCGCCCTGCAGGTGCGAGAGGAACCCGATAATCGACGTCCCCTTCTTCAGCTTCGTCTTCAGCTTGGGAATCAGCGTCAGAGGCTTCGCGTTCACGTTATTTAAGTCGAACACAATCAGCGAGGGACGTTCCTCCTCCGGCGCTTCAGTGATCTTCGCCAGAGTTTCCTTGTCGTTCTTCAGAAAACCAACCTTGATGCCCAGCTTCCGGGCCGTCTCCTGAATCTTCGCCAGGAAAAACAAATCCTCGATGAAGAAGTAAATATGAATCGGCGCGTCTTCGCGAATCGGCGGCGGCGGAGGCTCCCACATCGCCAGCGGTTCGCCCGCATACCCATTGCTATGCACATTGCCGTTCCGCAGATCAATGGTCGAAGGCGGAGCCTCGGCAATGTTGCCGTTCGACAAGCGATAACTGTGGTCCATCGGACCCACAAACACCTGCTGCCGCTTCTGCTTGTTCTTGCGCCGGGGCCCGCCGCCGTTGCCGTTCCCCGGCGACTGCCCGTTGCCATTCTTCTGGTAGAAGCGGGGCTGGGCCTTCTGCTTATGGACCTGCGGCGGCCCGTTGCCGTTGCCCGGCTGGGCCGGTGGAGCCGGCTGTCCGCCCTGCCCATTGGGCTGCGCGGCGGATTTGCCCTTCCGGCGGCGGCGCCGCCTTCGGACCTGTCCAGTGTTTTGCGAAGAAGGGGATTGGCCCTGCTGCGACGCTTGCCCTTCCGGCGAGGATGCCTGGGGCTGGTTCTGCTCTGGTGTCATGCCTGCACTTCCTGGTGCGTGAATCTGGTGTAAGGCGGCTTTTCCGGCTCAGGCCCGCCCCTTCCTGCTTGAATTTTGCCGGTAAACTCTAACACTCCATCCTGGCGTCGCAAACCGACACGCACTCGCTCCACTTCCCGGCAACGCCGGAGTACGGGCAGCGCGATTTCAGAATCCGTAATGGAGACAAATGCTTTGAAACCCCGGAAAGAACATCGTCATTCAACTATGGGTTCAGCTTTTTCCCGCCTTCACCGGCCACAAGCCGGGCTAAGGCACGTCACTAAATCCTGTTGGACTGTCGAGAACCGCGGCGAGCCTCTTTTTCCAAAAAGGCGTCAGCCGATCGATAGGCTATTTCCATAATACCCCCAGACCCTCCCGCTGGCAAGCGCCACGGCAAGCCGTTCCGTTCCACCCGGATTCCCCTCAAAGAACTCGACATTCCAACGCTGGTGTGTTTGCATACCCAGCAGATTCAAATTTGGCGAAATTGGAGCCTCCAATGTTCAGACTCGGAAGCATTGCCCTGCTTGCCGCCGCCGTATCGGTCGCCTTTGCCCAGCAGGCCCGGACCGGCCCACAGCAGGATTCCAGCGTCATCGACGCCCAGGGAACCGCGCATGTGACGCGGGTGGTTCCGCTGCCGCAGAGCCTTAGCCCCCAGGCGCGGGCGTGGCTGGCGAAGCAGGTCTCCGACGCGCCGAACCACGAAACCCTGGCCGAACGCCGCAGCAGCACAGACGCCTGGCAGAAGCGCGCGGGCGCGGCCATGAAGGCGGTCTATCCGGCAAACCTTGTGGAAGGGAAAATTGCCGGCGTGCCGGTCCGGATTGTGACTCCAATCGAGACGCCGTCGGCCAACCGTGACCGCGTAATGCTGAATGTGCACGGCGGCGGGTTCAATTCGGATTCTGGGTCGCTCGTGGAAAGCATTCCCATTGCGAACCTGACGAAAACCAAGGTGGTTTCCGTCCTCTACCGGCTCGCTCCGGAGCATCCGTTTCCCGCCGCCGTAGATGACACCGTAGACGTCT
>JBAUHD010000551.1:0-16796 GCA_049680085.1 Acidobacteriaceae bacterium | reverse complement strand
CAGCGGAAGAAATCCGCCTGAAACAAACCTTAGACCAGGGTGACTTCGATGTTCTGGTTTCGGAGGGCTTCGGCTATATGGTCGGGCAGGTTTTTGTCGGTGATGACGTGGTGAATGGCCGTCACGGGCACGATTCTGGAGAGGCTGCGGTGGGAGAACTTGGTGGAGTCGCAGACGGCGACGACCTTCTGGGCGGAGGCGGCCATGGCTCGGTTGACGCGCGCTTCCAGGAGGTTGGGCGTGGTCAGGCCGATTTCGAGATCGAAGCCGTCGACGCCGAGGAAGAGGATATCGGCGTGCATTTCCTTGAGAACGTCTTCGGCGACGGGGCCGACCATGGAATAGGAATTTTTGCGTAGGGCGCCCCCGGTGAGGATGACTTCGAAATTGGTCGAGCCGAATTCTGTGGCGATGTTGATGGCGTTGGTGATGATGGTGAGAGACGACAGCTTGCTCAGCTCTTTGGCTATGGCGGCGGTGGTGGTGCCGGAGTCGAGCATGACGCAGTAGCCGTCGTGGACGAGCTTGACGGCCTCGGCGGCAATCCGTTGCTTTTCCGGCGCATGCTGCTTCCGCTTTTCCTGAAGTGAAGGATCGAAGAGCGCGCCGGAGGCGGGAGGCAATGCGCCTCCGTGGCTGCGCTGGACCAGGCCGCGCTCCTGGAGCGCGTCGAGGTCTTTGCGGATGGTGATTTGGGAGACGCCGAAGGTTTTGGAGAGGTCACCGACGATGACCCTGCCTTCACTCTGCAAGAGCGCGAGGATGCGCTGACGGCGCTCTTCCGCCATTAATGAATCGCCGTCGGAAGCGGACTTGTCGCGTGTTGATTTTGCTTTGGGCGTCATGGCCGGGAGAGGCTCCTTTCCCGAAATTCTGGCGTTTTCGGTTCGCGGTTCCTCTCGGTTGCTGATTGCTGTTGATTGTGTCACAGTTTTTGGCCGGAGCTTAGAGGGAAAGCAGTTTCTGGGCGTTTTCGCGATAAACCTTGCGCAGCACGGGGTCGGGCAGGAAGAGCCCATAGATGCTCCATCGCCCCTGGCGGGAGGCGTGGGAGGGGTAGTCAAAGTATTCGTCGGCGGTTTCGAGAAATCGAAAGTAGAGGCGGTACATGGATTCGTCAGGCAACAGATCGGCCCCGAAGAGGATTCGGTCCGGGAACCGCAGAAACAGTTCGCGGGCGGTGTAGGGCTGGCGGCCCAGCTCCGATGCGCGCGCGCTGATGTCGATGTACACGTTGGGGAAGGTCTCCAGCATTCTGGCGGCGCGCGCCAGATTTTCGCTGCACCCGCCGACGTGGGCGGCAACGAAGGTGGTATTGGGATGCCGGGCGAAGACACGGTCGCGCTGGTCGAGCAATTCCGGCTTGGAATAATGGGAGCCGGCGAAGCCCCAGTCCGGATGCGCCGCCAGCTCTTCAAAGCGCTCATTGCGGGCGTCGATGGGCAGGAAAAAAGCGTCGGGATCGGCGGTGTGGAACATGACTGCGATTTTCAGGCGGGCTGCGTGGTCGAAGATGGGCGCGTAACGTTCGTCGTCGATGCGGATGATGTTGCCTTGGGCATCGCGGACGGAGAGGCCGAAGTCCTTCCAGAATTTAATTCCTCTGGCTCCGCGCTCGACGAGCCGGTCCAATCTTTCCAGCGTGCGGACGACGAAGTCAGGATGGGTGACGTCGGACCAGTCCATCCAGCCGATGCTGGAGAAGCGGTGAGGGTCGGCGCGGTGAAATTTGTCGATCATGCGGAGCGCGTCGTCTCCGGTCTTCATGGTGATGTTGACGATGCGCTCGATGCCGCAGGAGTCCATGATGCGCAGGACGCGGGAGGGGTCCATGGCGTCGAGATGATTGTGGTAGTCGATGGCGGGGAAGCGCGCCTGTTGGGGTTCGTGCGCCTCGGCGATCAGGGTGGACTGGGGCTGGAATTGACCGAGTGGAAGGGAAATTTCCGCCCGGGCGGAAACCATGGCGACGAACTTGTCCTGATCGGATTGGGTCATGGCTTGTCCTTGGCTGCGGTTGCCGCCGGGAAGTTGTGTTCACGCAAAAATGCGGAGAGCAGGGCGGAGTCGCGAAAGGCTTCGGTGCCGCCGGAGCGAAGAGTGGAGAGGGCTCCCGTGATGTTGCCTGCGCGCGCGCATTCACCGGAATCGAAGCCGCGCAGCCAGGCGACGAGAAATCCCGCGTTGAAGCTGTCGCCGGCGCCGATGGTGTCCACGGGAGTGACGGGAACTGGCGGCACGGAGACGAGTTGGTCCGGCGTTTTCACAACCGATCCGCGGGAGCCGCACTTGACGGCTACGAAGGGTATGCAGGCAGGGAGAGCATCAAGCGCGGCTTCGAGTGAATTCTTTCCGGTCATGCGGAGAAGTTCACTCTCGTTCGGCAGGAAGATATCGACGAGCGGCAGAAGCTCATCGAGAGGGGGTCCCCATTGATCGTCCGGATCGTCGTTGGTGTCGAGCGAGAGGGTGAGCCCGGCGGCTTTTAGTTCGCGAAACAGGGCCGGCAAATCGGGCGCAAGCGCGCTCTGCAGATAGAGCGAAGACAGATGGAAATGGCGGGCGGATTTGAGGTAATCGAGATCGAGATCGCTGACTTTGAGCGTTGCGATGGTTCCCGGATAGGTAAGCATGTGGCGGCTTTCGCCATGCGGAAGCAAAATGGTGACGCCTGTGCCGGTAGATTCATCCGTAAGCGCGCGGGTGAGGTCAACGCCACTCGCCCCGAGCCTGGCGAGGGCTATTTTGCCCAGCTCATCGGTTCCCGAACTAGTAATAAACGCGACCCGCGAGCCCAGCACGGCGAGGTTATGCGCGAGAATGGCGGAGGAACTTCCGAGCGTTGCCTGAAAGCCGCTGGCGAGAAGTTCCCGTTCGACGGCCATCGATTGCGGAAGGCCATAGAGGATAAGATCAAGATTGATTTCACCGGCGATTGCGACATCAAAGGATTGCATCGGAGAGGATTTTGTCATGAGGCTGTTGCCGAGGGGGGATGCTGGGTGCTTTTCAGCAAGTAGCGAAAGCAATACATTTATAAATGTAATCAAACGATAGTGTCAATAAGCCGTATGCGAAATCTTACCGAAAGCCAGGAGAGATTCGAACCCATGGATCGTGTCAATCGAGCAGTCCCGGCCACGCGCCGCGCACCCTTCCAACTGAGCGCAATTGCTTTTCTGATGGCCGCGTTTCTTACGCTGGCCTCGGGGGCGCCGCGATTGGCGCATGCCGCGACGCGGCACACGGCTAAGGTGAGCGATGGCCATTTTGTAGTGGACGGCAAGCCGGTGCAGATCATCTCCGGAGAGATGCACTATCCGCGTATTCCGCGGCCTTACTGGCGCGACCGCATGGCCAAGGCCAAAGCCATGGGGCTGAACGCCGTCACGGTGTATGTGTTCTGGAACGTGCATGAGCCGCATCCGGGGCAGTGGGATTTTTCGGGGCAATACGACGTGGCGCAGTTCATCCGCGATGCGCAGCAGGCCGGACTTTACGTGATCCTGCGCCCCGGCCCTTACGTGTGCGCCGAGTGGAGCTTCGGCGGATATCCCAACTGGCTGCTGAAGGACCCATCGATCGAGGTCCGCACCCTTGATCCGAAGTTCATGAACGCGGCGCGCGACTACATGAACCACCTGGGCGAGCAGTTAAAGCCGCTGCTGTGGACCAATGGCGGCCCGATTATCGCGGTCCAGGTGGAGAACGAATATGGATCGTACGGCAAGGACAAGGCCTATCTTGAGGCGATGAAGCGGATGGATATCGACGCGGGTCTGGGCGGCGTTGTTTTCTATACAGGCGACGGTCCGGGGCTTTGGAACGGGACGCTGCCGGGGGTACCCGCGGCGATTGACTTTGGGCCGGGAGACGCGGAAGAGGGCTTTGCAAAGCTTGAGAAGTTCAGGCCGAATCAGCCGTTGATGTTCGCGGCGGAGTTTTATCCGGGCTGGTATGACAAATGGGGCAAGCCGCACGAGAAGGGCGCGCCGATTGCGAAGCAGTTGAAAGACCTGAGCTGGATTCTTTCGCACGGGTATTCGGTGAGCCTGTATATGTTCCACGGCGGCACGGACTGGGGATTTATGAACGGCGCTAATGTGGATGGCGGCAGCTATCATCCGCAGACGACCAGTTATGACTACTCTGCGCCGCTGGATGAAGCAGGGAATCCCACGCCGGACTATTACGCATTTCGCAAGCTGTTCCAGAAGTTCCAGCCATCGGTGAAGGTTCCGGCGGTGCCGGCGTCAGTTCCGCTGATTCCTGTCGCGCCCTTTCGCCTGGAGCGCGCTGCTTCTTTATGGGAGAACCTTCCCGCTCCGCGGCATAGTGAAGAGCCGCTGCACTTTGAAGATTTTGAAATGGAAACCGGCTATATGCTGTATCGCACGCGCATTCAAGGGCCGGTGAAGGGGACTCTGGATATTGGAGGGGCGCGCGATTACGTGGTCATGTATCTGGACGGAAAAAAGGTTGCGACGCTGGACCGGCGGCTCGGCCAGCATGAAACGCCTCTGAATATTGAAGGGAAGTCTGCGCGGCTGGACATTCTGGTGGAGGATTCGGGACGGATCAACTTTGGGCACCAGTTTGCGACGGACCGCAAAGGGCTGCTCTTTCCGGTAACGATGAACGGGGCCAAGCTGACCGGGTGGGACAATTATCCGCTTCGCATGGCCGAGCCTTCAGTCAAGAACTGGGCAAAGAGAGATATGACAGGGCCCGCGTTTCATCAGGGGACCTTCGAGCTAAGCAAAGTCGGCGACACTTACCTGGACGTGAGCGCGCTGGGCAAAGGGCTGCTCTGGGTGAATGGTCATGGCGTAGGCCGCGTCTGGAATATTGGTCCGCAGCAGTCGGACTATGTGCCGGGGTGCTGGTTGCATAAGGGGCGCAATACTGTGACGGTTTTCGACCTCGAAGACGAGCACGGTGCGGAAGTCTCCGGCAAAACTCACCACATTTACGCGCAGCCGCTGACTTCCTCGGCGATACCTCAGGTATCGAAATAGCCGTTGCCCGTCCGCCGGACGGATCGAGTTACGGAGTGACGTTGAAATTGGCGCTCTTGCCGGCGAGCGAGCTTCCGCCGATCCACACGGCGTAGTGCGTGGTGGTCGCGATACGCACGATTCCCCGCGGCCTTGTTTTTGTTGTGCCCGCCGTCACTTTTGTGCGGGTCTACCTGCTGTGCGCGCACGCGCGGCGGCGAAATCCGGAGCCGCAATCGACCTTGCCTCCGGACCTCGCGCCGGATCCGGACCTTCCCCCCGAAAACGCGCTTGAGGAACACGAAATAAGCCGACGGTAAGGATGGAAATTCCTTCAGGCTAGAAGGCCGGATCAGGCGATTCCATTCAAGGACGACATCCTCCGATGAGGTCGATTCCGCCTTGAGTTGCATCTGAAATACAGAACGGAGGCCTTGCCGGATTGGCTTGAACTTATGCGGATGATCTTTAGACCCCATTCCATTGGGCTGACTTTGCCTGTCACTTTCTTTCTTTTTTGCAGTGGAACCGCGCCTGCGCAAACGCAGCGAGCGCAGCCGCCATCGCTGGTTCAGGCTCAGGCGGCGGGAATGGTGCAATATGATCCGACCAGGCCGGAGAAGCAGCCGAACCTCAGCCTGGACCATGACCCGGTCCTCTCGCCCGACGCTGCCAGCAATGCGCCATGGCATCCTGCAACGGCCAAGGGTCCAGCCGGGAGCGCCGAGATACAGAAGGGACAGAGCGGGATCTATACGTTGCAGGAAAATGTGAACGAGGTCCTGCTGAACTGCACCGTCGTGGACGACAAGGGGAATCTTGTCATGAACCTGAAGCCCTCCGATTTCCGCGTTTGGGAGGACGGTGTTCCGCAGACGATTGCCTCGTTTCAGCATCAGGACCTTCCCGTGTCGATGGGAATTCTGGTCGACAATTCAGGGTCGATGGGCGACAAGCGGTCGGCGGTTGACGCCGCGGCATTGGACCTGGTGCGGGCCTCCAATCCTGAAGACACCGCCTTTATCGTGAATTTTTCCGACCGGGCCTATCTCGATCAGGGATTCACGTCCAACATCAGCCTGCTGGAGCGCGGGCTGTCACGGTTTGACTCCAAGGGAACAACCGCAATCTACGACGCGGTGGCGGCCTCCGCGGACGAGTTGTCGAAATACGCGAAGCAGCCCAAGCAGGCACTTCTCATCATCACCGATGGAGCGGACAACGCCTCCCGCCTCA
This sequence comes from Acidobacteriaceae bacterium, assembly GCA_049680085.1. Classification (GTDB taxonomy): domain Bacteria; phylum Acidobacteriota; class Terriglobia; order Terriglobales; family Acidobacteriaceae; genus Silvibacterium. The sequence goes on along the minus strand of JBAUHD010000551.1, from coordinate 10,563 downwards.
CTCTGCAGCAATCCATCCGCCGCGTGCAGGGCCTCGCCGGGCCCGTGGTTTATTCCATTGGCCTGCTGTATGGCGATGAACCCGAAGAGGCCCGCCAGGCGCGGGAAGCGTTAGAGGCGCTCTCCAATGACACCGGCGGCCTTGCGTTTTTTCCTTCCTCGCTCCAGGACGTGGGTGCGATTGCGCAGAAGGTTGCGAAGGATATTCGCAACCAGTACACCGTCGGCTATCACTCCACAAAATCTCCGACTCTGGGCGGCTATCGCGCCGTACGTGTTGAGGCGCGGGCGCCGGGATACGGCAAGCTCATCGTGAGAACCAAGCAGGGCTACTATGCCAGGCCCTTGCGACAGGCCCAGACGGCAAATGCGGGCGACAAAGCGCCGACCGCCGATCAGTAAAGATGGAAGCTCACGTTGATGACCATCTGCACCGCGACCGGATGCCCCTGGTAGACCGCGGGGCTGAATTTGTACTGCCTGACCGCTTCGATGGCCTTCTGATCGAGTCCCATGCCGAGATGACGAACCACGCGAATATTCTGCGGGTTCCCGCGACTATCAACAATAAGCTGGATTGAAACAATGCCCTGAAGATTCGCGCGGCGAGCCGCATCTGTAAATTCGGGATCGACGGAGTGGACGAGCTGCGGCGCGGAGACCCCTCCGCCCACGCTCATCACTCCGCCGCCATAACCACCGCCGCTGCCGATTCCCACGCCATTGCCGCCACCCGCGCCAATCCCACCGCCTGAGCCCTGGCCAAATCCCGAATTGCTCCCCGCGCCCTGCGATGCAACCGCGACCTGTGTGGACTGGGGAACGCCGATGTCGGGCATCTTGTTGTCCGGAATATTTACCTGTTTGGGCATCATGACGGCGGGCTGAACCGCCAGCTTCGGGTGATCGATCCGAAGGATCTGCGGTTGCACGATCGGCTTCGGCTCCATTCGCGGCAAGTGTCCCTTGGTGGGTTCAACCACGGAGTGCGTACCTCCACCACCACCTCCTCCCATGGGTTTGGGAGTGGCAACGGTCATGGGAATAAAGGGCCTGATCTCAATTGGCACCACCTTCGGCTTCGGCGTAATCACCATTTGCCGTCGCGCTGCGAGAGCCAGCCACGCGATCAACGCGATGATGGCGACATGCACAATGAATGCCGCGGCGCTCGACTTCGGGCTGCGCTTCACCGCCATCGGATCGCCGACCGCGATAGGCCGGGAAGTCAGCACCAGCGGAGGCAGCTTCCGGGGAAACAGCGTATCGCGCAGGTTTTCAGCCAGACTCCTGAAGATGGATGGTTCCGGAACCGGCTGCGCCACCAATAGGGGCTTCGAGAAAAGTTTCAGGCGCGAGGGAGCGGAGCCGTTCGCGCTGACAGGTTTCCCCGCTGTGTCCTCATCGACCGGTTCCAGCCCAGGAGTTGTGTATGCCAGGTTTCCCATATATCTTCAACGGCGCGAAATCCGCGCCCCTCTCTTACGTCAGAGGCTTCCCGTATCCCATTCTTCAAGGGGCTCCATTTTTCGACCTACCAGATGCCCTTATCGCTTCCGGTAAGCTTCTGTCCAACCGCGGCCGCCGTGGCCAGCCATGGCAATAAGCTGAGCCGCGCGCTGCTGTGCAATTCCCGCTTTCGCAACAGGCCGCTAAGCTGTAATCCGTACAAGCTTGCAGATTGCGGCAAAATCGGAACACGCAGAAAATCCTGCCGGAAGTAAAGTTCGCTGCCTCCGAACCGTGCCGAAGCTTTCACAGATTGCGGAAGGTTGAGACCCTCTTCCCGGTATCGCTCGACGTAATCCGACACAATCACGAGATAAGTGGCTACGCCTTCCCAGATGCCAGCCGCCTCCGCCGACCTTTGCAAATCCTGATAATCAATAAGACCGGATTCGGACAGTTCGACCGTATCCACCACATCACACAACCGGAAAAAGAAGTGGCGATACATCCGCTGCAGCGTCGAAACCATCAGCCTGTCTGATGCCGACGGCACCCGAAAGTCGTGGCCGTCAATTTCAATTCGGCGAGAACGCGCGGGAAGGGAAGCAGCGATGCTCGCCTGTTCTCCCGTCTGGCCGAGTCGGCCCATGTGAATCTCCACCGGCTCCGGTAAACCGGGCACGATAAAGTTCCACTTGCCGGCCAGGCGATCTCCCCAGCTTCGTGACGCGAGCTGCGCGCCAAAATTCCGCTTCATCACCTTGGAAACTTCCTCCACGCCGCTGCCGGTGTACAGGTCCAGATCGCTGCCCAGATCAGGCCAGTGATCGAGCGATTTGATGACCGTGACGTTGCACCCAGCCGCGTCCAGAGCGGAGCAGATGGCGCGCAAAAAAGAGACCGCGTTTTCAATGCGCTCGCCTTCCGCGCCCAGCGCGCTCGCCGCCCATTCCGCGCGTAAGCCATCCCCGGCAGAGCGCATGGCCTCAAGCAGGACCTTCATCGCGCGCATCGTGACGTGATTCAAGTTGGCTAGCGCAAGAAGAGATTCAAACTGCTCCCGGCCCATTTCCGCAATTTCCACATCATGGGCCGCGCCTTCGCTTTGCGGCGTCAAAAGGAGGCGCGAAAGAACTGACATGAGATGGTTCGCGTTGAAAGATTCAATCATGCGGATGCACCTTTTTGGCTCTTAGGGTTGTGGCTGCGGGGCAGCGGGAGGCCTTGCATTCGCCGGAGGGTTGGATGCCGAAGGCCCTCTGGGAATCAGCACGATCGGACCCGTCTCCTCGCGACGGACCCGCTGGTATTGGATAAGCTGGCGATTAATTGCATGGTCGCTGCCGGTGGCCACCGATTCGAGCGGCTCTCCTTCAGCCAGGGAGTTGGTCGCCAATCCTACAAGAGCGTTGGAACCGGTTGCGGCGCGGGCCTTCGCGTAATAAGACTGCGCCGTCTCGATATCTCCACTTTTTTCCGCCACGTAGCCCCGATTGTTGATGGCGAAAGCATCCGTCGGGTCAAGCGCGTAGGCCTTGAGAAAATCCTTTTTCGCGGCGGCCCAGTCATTTCGATTCACCGCCGCCACCCCCCGGTAGGTCAGCATCATAGCCAGGGATTGTGCCGAGCTCAGGTTCCGCAATCTGTCCCTGAGTTGCCGCGCGCTCTCAGCCGCGACCTCGCTGACCGGCTTTCCCCGCCATTCGCGTCTCATCGTGACGACGATGCGTTCCGACGAATGTGAGCCGGCGGCCTGATCGTAGTACTTCAGAGCGTCTTGTAAATCGCCGGTGGCCTCGTCCGCCACCGCAAGGTTATTCAGCGTAAATGGATCCCGCGGGTCGATGGCCAATGCCTGCCGAAGCACCTTGTTGGCCTCAAAGGTGCGATTGCGCGATAAAAGTTCCACCGCCGCCACATTCATCTGGTTCACGCGCATCGGCAGGTCCTTTACATCGTTCAGCGCGTAGGTCATCGGCTTTCCTTCCAACTGCTTTGCGCTGCTCAAATCAACCAGCGCATTGCATCCCTGCTTCGATGCCAGCGAGTAGAATTTCTGAGCGCGATCTAAATTTCCATTTAATTCGGAGATGTAACCAAGATTGTTCAAAGTAAAGGGGTCAGCCGGATCGTAGAGATACGCTTTGTAGAAGAGGGCTTCAGCCTTTTCGTAATTGTGTTTGCGCACGGCCTCAACGCCGTCGCGGTTGAGCCGCTGTACAGGGGTTAGTTCGCTGCGTTTCGGAATATAGATTCTAAGGTTGCCCGCCCATGCGGATTGAATCGACAAAGCGAACAACAGCGCAATCGCTCCAATCGTAACTTTCACGCGTCCAACAGACATTCGTAACCCCTTGGTTTTCCAACCCGGCCCGAGAAACCGCTCGCTCCGCGTATACAGTTTTGATGCACATCGCAAGATTGTGTTTGCCGTGAACGCTCGAGCGCCTTCGCGGGGGGAATCTTTCAGGCCACCGCCTCAGATCGAGTGCCATCAAACAGATGCGTAAATAGATTCAATGGCAAGGATGTGTCTGAATGACTTATCGTTTCGCTCTGCTGATCGTTGGCGCCGCGGCTTTTGTGCAATTCTCTTTCGCCGGTGGGCATCCGCGCCAGGCAGCGGATTCTCAAACCGCCGCAAACCTGCCAGTCGCGCCGGGCGCGGCATCGGCCCTGCCCCCGTTGCCGCAGGGAAACCCCACCGTCATCGGCGGCGTCATTCGCAGTGTTGATTCGGTGCGGGATCAAATCAAGCTCACGGTCTTCGGCGGCAAATCGATGAATATTTTGTTCGATCCCCGCACGCGCATCTATCGCGACGGAAAGCGGGTTTCGCTTCGCGACATGCGGCCGGACGACCACGCATCTGTCGAAACCGTCCTCGACGGAACAGAAATCTTCGCCATGTCCGTCCACATGCTTTCGCAAGCGCCCCAGGGCGAGTGCCAGGGCCAGGTGGTGGATTACGACCCTTCCAAAGGCGAGCTGACGGTGAGCACCGCGCTCTCCCAGGAGCCAATCAAGCTGGTCGTGCCGCCGAGTGCGCGCGTCTTCCGCAAGGGGCAAAGCAAATATGTCGCAGCGCGTTCCAGCGCGCCGGCCCTCGTCAGCGGAGATCTCGTCTCAGTTACCTTCACCTCCGGCGGCGACGGGCGCGGAGTGGCGAACGAAGTCGCGATCCTTGCCTCTCCCGGATCAGCCTTTGTGTTCAGCGGAAACATCGCCGTCCTCGACCTGCACTCGGGATTGCTGGTGCTGCGGGATGCAAGCGACAAAACCACTTACCGGCTGCACTTTAATCCCTTGATGTTTCCGATGACAAAGTTCCACGAAGGCGATCACGTGCGGGTGACGGCCAAATTTGACGGCAGCCGCTACGAGGCGAGTTCCATCAACGCCAGCTAGACCTTTACGGTCCCATATCGGCCGCATTGCAGGTACTGCTGGAACTCAGCGGCGTCGGTGGAGTGGGCGGCGTCAGCCACGGCGGATTCGCGAAATCGAAGAAGTCGAGCAGGTTGGGCTGAGCCGCGTCGCGGGCGGTCAGGTGCGCGGATGGGCCGATAAACCGGTTCTCAACAAACTTGATCACCGCCGTGTGATCCATCGGAAGATGCGAAACATAATGCTCCCGCGTAAACGGAGAAATCACAATATTGGGGACGCGGAAGCCTAGCTGCGCGGCGAACCCTTGTTGCGCCGCGGCGTCGCTGGGTGTGGCTCCGGGATCGCTGGCTTTAAGGTCACAATGGATCGTAGGTGTCCCGCCGGACGGCACGCACGGCTTGTAACCGTCGGGACTGACGGCGATGGTTGAAATATCGGGAATGGTCCCGAGCGAGGGATCAGTAAAGTCGTTGGAATGGCCCGGCACCGGCGGAACGTGGTCGTACGGGCCGCCGCCCTCGTCATAGGAGAGGAAGAACGCCGAATCTTTCCACGACGTGCTTGCCATCAGCGCGTTCACAATTCTGGCGACCGCGGCCTGCCCCTCCAGAATCGACTGGTCCGACCCGGGGTGTTCGTCATTTCTGCCGTAACCGGCTTCAATAAACGCAAAGCTGGGTAGCGTGCCGTTTTGCAGGTCCGCAAAATACCCATAAGTTGGATCGTTCAGCGGCGCGATGTGCGTTGGGTCAATGCAGAAGGAGCTCGATGGATCACCCACCGTAGACGAGGGTTGGAGACCGGCGGGGCAGGCGCCCCCGGCTGGCATTCCGCGCAGGAAATTGTAGGAATACGACAAGCTGGAGAAGTAAGTTGCGGGGTAGTATTCGTTGGACCCCGAAGCGCCTACCGGGCAATCGTCGTCCTGGAGGCAATAGCCCTGAGTTGCCGAATAGTAGATTTTCCACGAAACGCCGGCATTCTGGAGTTCCTCAAAAATATTGTTGATTGCAAGTTGCGGCAGATGATCCTCATTGCCGGGGTCGTACACCAGACCTTGCGTTGTGCCGCCGGTGAAGGTGGCAATGCGATTTCCCACGCTCTTGGTAGCAACCGGCGAAAACCAGCGATCCGATACGGCAAACTGCGACGCCATGTAGTAGTAGTAATTGAGCAGGTCCTGCTCGTAATAGCCCATCGCGCGCTGGCCGGTCAAGTCAGTGAAATCGCCGGAACATGTGCCGGCGGCTGCGCAACTTTTGGCATAGCCTTCAGCATCATGGACAAATCCATCCATCAAAACGGGCCGCGTCAGGCTGAAGTCGAAACGGCTCACGTCCCCATAGCTCGCCAGCCAGTCAGAACTTTCGTCATCGATGCAGGTGCTCTTGAGCTTGAAGGGCGAGTATGCCGTCCCTTCATCATCGACATTGGAGATCATTCCCAGCTTGTCGTCGATGCCGTCCACGTCGTATTCCTTGCCATCTTCGCTGATCGTCCAGCCATTCGCCTTGCGGTAAGGATTCAGCATTCCGAAATAGTTATCAAAGCTGTGATTCTCCTGCAGCATAAAAATCACGTGGTCAATGGCCTTGATGCTGTCCGGCGGCAGCACCGTCACCGTCGCCGTGGCTGATACGTTCCCGCCGCTTCCATTCGCATCCGCGGTATAGGTAGTGGTTACGGTCGGAGAGACGCTCTGGGTTCCGCCAGTGGGTTGCGGCAGGTTATAGCTGCTGCCATCCGAGCCGGTGATCGTGACCACCGTCGCATTGGTCGCCGCCACGGTCAAAGTGCTCGATGCTCCGGATTGAATGGAAGCTGGATTCGCGGTAATTGTAACCGTGGGCGCGGGAGTCGCCGCCACGGTCACGGTTGCGGTCGCAGACACTGTGACTCCGGCGCCTACGGCATTCGCCGTGTAGGTGGTCGTGGCCGTTGGGCTCACCGGTTGCGTCCCGCCCGTGGGGGCAAACGTGTAATTGCTGCCGTCCGTTCCGGTTACGGTCACAGCCGTCGCATTGGTCGCCGCCACGGTCAAAGTGCTCGAAGCCCCGGATTGAATGGAACTCGGATTCGCGGCGATCGTGACCGTGGGCGCCGGAGTCGCCCCCACCGTCACGGTTGCGGTCGCGGAGGCTGTGCCTCCTACCCCGATGGCATTCACGGTGTAGGTGGTCGTGGTCGCCGGATTGACCGATTGCGTCCCGCCGCTGGGCGCGAGCGTGTAACTGCTGCCGTCCGTTCCGCTCACCATCACCTGGGTCGCATCGGTCGCCGTCACCGTTAGAGTCGAGGAGCTTCCAACATTGATCGAAGAGGGATTGGCGCTGATGCTGACCGTAGGAGGGGGATGTGCGCCGCGCTCAACATTGGACCCGCATCCGGCGGACAGTAGAACAAGAAGCGAAAGACAGGAAACCAATGTCTCTCTGTGGCGATTCAGGGGAAGAAGGGGGATGAGCCTCACTATGCGTAATTCCTTCCGATTGTCTGAGTCAATGCGCGACCGGTCGTCACGACGAACCCAGGCGCCGAAAAGTTAGATGCCGCAATGCGGCGGCTGCGTTACTCTTCGCGCTTGGACGCGATCAGGCGTCCCTCGAACGAAGCGAGGACTCGATTCAGTAGTCGCTTTCCAGTATGGAAGCGCCAGCCTTCGCTGTCCGCACGTCGGCGTCATCGTTTCGCCGGGCCTCCAGTTCGGTATCAGGCTTCAATCCGCGCGTTTCCACGGCGTGCCGGGAATCCACCCCGAATCCGCGCGCCGGAAAAAGCCCCTGGCCGCGCAGCGTTCGCTTGCACTTTTTCAGCTCGAACCAGCGGAGATAATTGCGGACCACGGCGGCCATGGTCATCTGGGCCCCCGCCGCATAATTGTGCTCCGCCATCCGCCGCTGCTCTTCTGGAGATTGCAATATGGAAATGAGTTTGCCGGCGAGGTTCTCCGCATCCCCTTTGTTGTAGAAGCTGATGGCCATGTCCTCTTCCTTCGCCATCGCTCGAAAATCCGCAATGTCCGCACACACGATCGGGATTCCGTATTCGCACGCCTGATGCGCCGGACCGCTCGATCCAGTGGCCGAGTCATAGGGCATCACAACCATCGATGCTGTGCGGAAGAGCTCAGGAATTTCGTCTTCCGGAACATATCCGCGAAAGTCGATGGGAAGACCCGCCGGCTGCGCCCTGCGAATCGACTCCCAATATCCCGCCCGAGTGTGATGGTTGGCTCCCGCAATGATCAGCCGCGCGTTGGGAATTTCTTTCAATACCGCGGGAAAAGCCTCCATCAACGTCTCCAGCCGTTTGTACGTGCCCCAGTGGCCGATGGCCAGAATTCGCAAATCGGGGTTGCCGCGCTTGGTGAAATCAGGAGGAGTGGGAATATCCGCGAACGTCCCATGCGTGCCCAGCAGAACATTGCGTGCGGAGTATTTGGAGACCAGCGTGCGCTGGTAGCTGGGAAGCAGCACCGAGACGGAGTGCGCCTTGAGCAACGCTTTCGTCGCCACATTGGTTCCGATGCGGAGCAGCCTTTCGCGCTTGACTCCGGCGGCGGCGAAATCAACGTGCTCCACAATGTGGTGCAGCGTGATGTGAGTATAGAATCCGCACCCCCGGGTCAGCGCCGGCGCGGATAGACCCGCAAACGCCGCGAAAGGGTTTTCCGGAGTCGCAAAGCTCGAAAACACCAGGTTGAACCACACCACGTCGGGCTTGAGCCGGCGAATCACCTTCAGCAATCGCGCAGGATTGCCCATGCTGCCGAATCTCCAGCAACGTATGACCTCAAAGCCCGGCAATTCCGCATGGTCCTGCAGAGAATTGCCGTTGGCGTCGGTGGCGAACTCATAGTCGCTCAGTTCATCGGCAAGAATCGTCAGCTCCACGTTTGGATGGTGCTGAAGCTCCCGCGCAATATGAAAAGCGTATTCGTTCAACTGGCGTCCGCTGGGCGGAAAAGTCGCAACTAAACATATCTTCATGAAGGCCCTTATTCGCGTCCCTAAAAGAGTGTGATGCTTACATACGGCTTGAGCTGTTGGTTGGACCCGTTCGGGAAATTGAAGAAAGTCTGCTGCTGGACACCCGCCGAGAAGCGAATCGGATAGGCGAGCGAGACTTCTCCGGTCTTTGCATTGAACTTGCGGCGAAGTGCGCGCGAATACGAAACCGAGAAGCTATTTTGAAATGTGTCATACACATGGAAGCTTCTGGTGTTCGAGTAGGCGGTGGAGGCATGAATGGACCAGTTGCGCGTCGGATCGAATTCAATCGCCCCGGAAGGACGCAGCGCCTGCGCGATGCCCGACCTCCCCGCGAAGACCCGCCAGGTCCGAAGGTCTTCGGCGAGCGCCTCAATGCTCAGCCGGTCGGAAAACCGGTGGCTCAGCCCGATATACGAGGCGGTGTAGTAGTCCTCAGTTCCGGTTGGAGAGAACTGCTGGTCATTCATCCCCCATCCGGTTACCAGCGCGGTCTTTCCCCAGGGCGGCCCCACGCGGAAATCAATGGCGCCGGCCAGCCCGTGCGAATGAAGATTGCTTTCCGTGAATGGGCCGGTATCGTGCACAAAATAACCGTTCACAGACACCGCGTCGAAAAAGGAACTGGTCGACATGTAGGTGAAAACGCGGAACAGATTTTGATTCATCTCGATCGGAGATTTTGAATCGCGGCGCATGGTCCCCTGAATCCCGCTGTTGAAGGTCAGCACGTTATTACCGATTCGAATCGTGGGATTGAGCCCGAAGTTCAGCGAATAGTCCGTGGTGTTGCGGTCCACAATCGAGCTCGTGCTGGGCACAGAAATCGTGCCGCGCGCGTTCCTGATCTGGAAAAATCCGCTGGCTGGGGGCAATTCCCACAGGTGCAGGTGATAGGCGCCAGTCCACTCCGTCTCCAATGACGAGCGCGGCGGCGGCAGAAGCGAAGGCTCGGAAGGCGTTACCGGTGCGGGGCCGTCCAGCTTCGCGTCCAGCACGTAAACCGTCGAGTCTTCAAAAATTGGCTGGAGGGTGAAATTGGAAAGCACGCTCAGCGTCGGATTCACCCGATAGCCTTCATTCGCGCCGGCCCGCAGCAGGGATCGTTCGGCGCTCTGGTCCTCGCCGGCGGTGCTCGCCGCCTGCGCAAACGCGGTCAGCGCCTTCGCGCCCTGGTGCTCCTGTTGATACACATTCGCCTGCGCCAGCAGAAATTGATAATTCGATTCGCCGCTGCCACGCTGGCTTACGGCGGATAGCTCCGCCGCCGCTCGCGGCGTATCGCCGAGCGCAAGATAGTTGTTCGCCATGCCGACGCGCACCGCCGCTTCCGGCGCGCCGGCCGCCTTCGCCCGCTCCAAATAGCTTTGTGAGAGCTGGTATTCATGCAGTCCCCGGAATATGTCCGCTGCCTCGATATACTGCCGCCCGCTTGGCGGCTGAGCCTCTCCGGCTTCGGACTCCATCAGCGCCAGGCCAATCTGCCGTTGCGCGCCCTCCGAATTTTCCTGCTGCGCCATAAGTTGAGCAATGGCCAGCCGCACGCTCACGCGATTCCCGCCCGAGGCGTCGAGCGCCCTGCGAAAACGCGCCATGGCCGCCTTCTGTTCTCCCAGCGTGCTCAGCGCGTCTCCCGTCGCGACATACACCTGGCTCAGCTCGCTCCCGGCGGAGTCCTCCGCTTTCGACGAGCCCGGCGCGCGCTCCGCCTGACTCTCAGCAAGCTGCACATACCG
>JBAUHD010000550.1:0-14733 GCA_049680085.1 Acidobacteriaceae bacterium | reverse complement strand
GTCGAGACGGTCCACCATTGCGAACCCTTTGAGGTCGTCAGCTTGATGACCGCGCCCACCGCGTCGCGATTGCTGGTGTGGCCCACCAGATTGAGCGTGAGCCAGTGATTTTTTGTCGGCGTTTCGTTGCGGATCACATACGCCGGGCCGTCGTTGGTCGAAACCACGGCGTCCTCGCGTCCATCATTATCAATGTCGCCGATGGCCAGCCCGCGGCCCGCCCATCGCTGATGAAAAATCGCGCCCGACTCGGCGGAAACATCCACGAACTTTCCGCCGCCCACATTGCGCAGCAGCAGCATCGGCTCCTTGTAGTGCAGTTGCGGAAAGCTCAGCTCGATGTTGTCGATGTCATGCCCCTGCGCGATGAGGATGTCCTTTTGGCCGCTGTTGTCGTAATCCAGAAATCCTGCGCCCCAGCCTGAGTGCAGCAGCGTTTCGCCCGCTACCCCGGAAAGATAGCTGGCATAGGTAAAGGTTCCGTCGCCGTTGTTTTTGTAGAGCGCGTACTTCTGGTTGGCCAGGTCGGTCACCAGCAGATCGGGCCAGCCGTCGTGGTCATAATCCTGAAAGGCGACGCCCATGCCGGCGTAGGTGCGTCCGTCGCCGTCCACGGCAACCTCGGACATCAGCCCCGTTTCCTCAAAGGTTCCATTGCCCTTGTTGTGGTAGAGGAATTCGGTCATCGAATCATTCGCGACAAACAAGTCGATGTGGCCGTCGCGGTCGTAGTCCGCAATGCCGATGCCCAGCCCCTTGCCCGGCTGGTCCAGCCCGATCTTCGCGGATTCTTCTGTGAAGTGGCCATTGCCATCGTTGTGATACACGAGCGGCGTAATCGGCTGGAAGAGGTCCGGGTGGCAGTAGGCGCGGTAGCCCGGCTTGTGCTCGCCGCACCAGATGTCGTTGAAGTCCCACTTCATGTAGCGCAGCACCACCAGGTCGAGGAGGCCGTCATTGTCCAGATCCACCCAGGCCGCGCTGGTGGACCATCCGCTCCCGCCGGTGCCGGAAGCTTTCGTTACATCCGTAAAGGTGCCGTCGCCGTTGTTGTGGTAAAGGTGATTTCCGCCGTAGCCCGTGACATAGAGGTCTTCGTAGCCGTCGTTGTCATAGTCGCCCACGGCTACGCCGAAGTCGTATCCGGTGCCCTGCAAGCCGGCCTTCGCTGTCACGTCCTCGAAAGTGCCGTCGGGTTTCTGGTGATAGAGACGGTCCCAGTATTCGGGGCCGGTTTTGCGGGGAATCGTGCCGAGCGGCGTGGGATCGCTCAGCGGCGCGCCGTTGGTGAGGAAAATGTCCAGGCGGCCATCGTTGTCGTAATCAAACAGGGCCACGCCGGAGCCCATTGTCTCCGGCAGATATTTCTTGGAGGTATGGGAAGCCCGCCCCAGAAAATGGACGCCGCTTGTTGCCGTGATGTCCACGAAGGTGGCGGCGTGATCGGCGGCATTCGATTTAGACGGCGCGCTCCGCTGCGCGAACACCGGCGAGAGCAGCAGCAGACTCCCGACCGCCGTTCGCGCCAAAAACCTGCATAGGAATCTCAGCATGGAGGTTGATTTAAGTCTGCCCATTCACGCGCCGTTTGCCAAGCGCGTTACCGCTGCGGCACAACCTCCGCGGCTTGCCGTTCCTCCGAATGGACTGCAAGGGCCTTGGCCCGGATGGAAGCAATCAGCACCAGAATATTCGTAAACAGAATCAGCGCAAAAGTCAGCGAGGGCAGAAACTCCAGTGCTTTGGGCATGGCCTCAATCGCCTCCAGCGCCAGCACCGCCGTAATCAGCCCTCGCGGAATCAGCACGGTGGCCAGCTCTCGCTCGCGCGCGGACGTTCGCCGCCACACTACGCGGCTGCCGGACACGGAGACGAAGCGCGCAACCAGAAACACGGCCAGAATCCCGAGGCTGGGCAGCAGTTGCAGCTGCAATCCCTTGAATTGGATCATGGCTCCCAGGAGGACAAAGAAAAAGCTCCGCACCAGGAACGCCAGCTCGGAATGGAAGGAGTGAATCTGATTGCCCTGGTCGGTGGCGAGAATTTCAAATCCAAAGTCCTGCAAAAAGCTCTGCGGATCGAGCAGGGTTGCCAGTGTCGCGCCAAAGACGATGACGGCGAACAGATCGCTGCCGCCCAGCGCGTGGGTGCCGGAGTAGAGGATCAGCACCGCGGCAAAGGTCAGCACCTGCCAGAACTGTTTGTTCGAAATATGCGGCAGCAGTCGCGCCCATAAGAAGCCGGCGACTACCGCAATCACAAATCCCAGGAGAAACCGGAAGACGAACAGCGCGACCATGCCGCCGACAATCGCTCCGCCGCTGGTCTCGCTGGTCACGCCTCCGCTGATGACGCCGATGAGCACACCGACCACCAGCGCGCCCAGACCATCTCCAAACGAAGCTTCGATGACCAGCGTCGTTTTCAGATCGGGCCGCAGGTCAAGCTGGTCCAGAATCGGCAGCACGATGGACCCGCTCATGCAGGCCAGCGCCGCCGAGACCAGCAGGGCCGCCATCCGGGGCATTTTCAGCACGTGGGTGCAGAAAAGCTCCACGCCGAGCATGGTGAGGCCGTAGCTCAGCACTGCCAGCACCGTACCGGAAATAAACTGCCGCCAGGCGCGGCGCAGATCAAGTTCCAGACCCGCGGCAAAAAGGATCAGGATCAGCGCAAGGGTACCCACGCCCCGGATGACTTCCGGAAAGCGCGCCGCGTCGATCACGTGCAACACCGGCCCGAGGACAATGCCTGAAGCCAGCAGCACGATCACGTCCGGAACGCGCGTGCGCCGCGAAAGCCGGTTTGCCACAAAAGCCAGAACCAGCAGTCCGCCGAGCAGACCGAAAAAATTTACTAACGTTAAAGTCACAGCGAGAGTTTTCCTGCGCGCTTCGGCAAAGACCAACAATTCCAGCCCGCGCCCGCTTCGGGCCAAAGCCGGAGCATAAAGCTGACTATAGACACTTCAATCGGCGGAATACAACCTGGCCTCAGTGAGGATGCGCGTGCGCGCCGACCGCTTCGACCGGCATCACGCACCCGTGCGCCACAGGACACCCGGCGTGCTCGAACTGAATCGTGGTGTGGTGAATGTGAAAATTCCGCAGCAGCACGCTGTTGATCTCCTCCAGAATGCGCACGCTCTCCGAAGGCGGAATGTCCGCGATGGTCACATGACTGGCAAGGGCGTGGGTGTGCGAACCCAGGCTCCACACGTGCAGATCGTGCACATCCTCCACGCCTTCAATTTGCTCCAGTCGGGCTCGAATGTCTTGGAGCGAAAGCCCGCGCGGTGTGCCCTCCAGCAGAATGTTCAGCGACTCCCGCACAATCGCAATGGACGACCACAGAATCATCGCCGCGATTCCCAGTGAGAGCGCGGGATCGACCCACGCGCTGCCGGTCAGCAGAATGGCGGCGCCGCCGATGATGACCGCCGCGGTCGAAAGCGTGTCGCCCAGCATGTGGAGGAACACGCTGCGCATGTTGAGGTCATGGCTAACCCGCCACAGGAGCGCGGCAATCGCGCCGTTCATCACTACGCCCACCGCCGCGACAATCATCATCAGGCGCGCCTGCGGGTGCTCCGGCTGCATGAAGCGATGCACGGCCTCAAACGCGATCCATCCGCTGATCACGATCAGGGTGAGCGCATTGAGGAACGCCGCCAGCACGCCAGCGCGCTGGTAGCCGAAGGTCTTCCGCTCCGTGGCCGGGAGGGTCTGGAAATGCACCGCGACAAATGACAGCAGCAGGGCCAGCGCGTCCGAAGCATTATGCCCGGCCTCCGACATCAAGGCCAGCGAATGGCCGCGCACTCCGGCAACCAGGGTAATGACTACATAAACCAGCGTCGCCGCAAGCGAAACCCGCAGAGCGCGTTGCATTCTGGCCGTCGGAGGTGCGTGGACATGCATGGGTGTCAGTTCAGATGCGCCGGGTGTTTGTTCATCTTGTCCCCTCGGCCGAAGCGAAAGAGAGGGAGCGCCTGTTATGGCTTCGGCCTTTACTGCGAAACCGAAGGCAGCGGAGTTCGCGGCTTCCGCGGCAGGGCCCGGATGGGAACCGAGTTGGCCGTGGCCCGCAGCCCGCTCCATGTCTCGGCCACCACGAGGCTGTTGGTCGGGCAGCGCGGGTCGTAGCGCACGGAGCAGGGAAACGACAGCCGGCATTCGTAGATGTTCACATACTCCTTGAGGTGGGTTACGTCTTGCGAGCACTCGTAGACCACGCCCGCAATCTCGTACTTATAAAGAATCAGATGCAGTCCCTCCGGCCGCCCGCTCTCGGTCGGGTCCAGGTCGGAGATATCCACGATGGTGCCGTCCATGATGCGCCCGGTTTTCACGAGGTTCTGGCGGCGCTGCCGTTCCAATTCTTCCTCGGTGGGGCGCTTGCGCATCATCGACCAGGCAACCGCGCCGCCTATGCACAGGCAAGCTGCTGCGAGCGCTCCCAGCGCCTGGGGATCCCGCAATGAAAAGCCATTCATGATTGTCTGTTCCGCCCTGAATTCTCAGTGGGATGGATGCAGGATACTCCACCGCGATTGGGTTTGCGCGACTCTCTGTCCGATTCTCTTCCGGCCTGTCAAAATTTTCCCACAACCGTACCCATTCAGGCGTATGCTGTTGTGAATTTCGGGCCGCTTCCCTGCTCAACCCGGAAATAACCCACAGGAGAATAACCCATGTTATGCCCTTCATGCCGCCAGGAAGCGTCCGGCACCTTCTGCAATTTTTGCGGAGCAACGCTGGCCACCGCGACCGCCGGGTCCGCAGCCGCTGTTCCGGTTCCGTCCGCGGGCGCCGGCCTTTCTCCCAACGCTGCCGCGGCCATATCCTACCTCACCATCATTCCTTCGATCATCTTCCTGGTGATTGACCCGTATAAGAACATGAAGCTGGTTAAGTTCCATTCCATCCAGAACATCGCCCTGGCCGTCGCCTGGGTGGCTGTCTATTTTGCTCTGACTATCGTCAGCCTGGTTCTGCACTTTATCCCTTTCATCGGATTTCTCTTTCTCTTCCTGGATTTAGCGGTGGCCGTCGCCTTCATTGCGGCATGGCTGATCTGTCTGATCAAGGCGAGCAAAGGCGAATTCTTCAAACTGCCGGTCATCGGGCCCTTTGCGGCCAAGCAGGCGGGCGTGTAAGGAAGGGATGAACCCGATCCTCTCGGCACTGGAATTCGAGGAGGGGAAGGACGCCGCGATATACTGAGCCTAGATATGTCGAAGCGCAAGGCTCCTCTGGACGCCGTTTCCGGCGGCCGTTTCCTCCTCGAATCCCAGTCTCCCGCCGAATCCCGGCGCATTCGCTCCACAACCGTCGTCTGTGTCCGCCGCGATAGCAGCGTGGTCATGGCCGCCGACGGTCAGGTCACTTTGGGCGACTCGGTCATCAAGCACTCGGCGAAAAAGATTCGCCGCCTTTACCAGGACAAAATCCTCGCCGGATTCGCCGGATCGACGGCTGACGCCTTCTCCCTGTTCAGCCGCTTTGAGGGCAAGCTGGAGCAGTATGCGGGCAATCTGGGACGCGCCGCCGTTGAGCTTGCCAAGGACTGGCGCACCGACAAAATGCTGCGCAATCTGGAAGCGCTGCTTATCGTTGCCGACCCGCACCAGACGTTCCTGCTCAGCGGCTCCGGAGACGTGATTGAGCCGGACGAGGGCATCGCCACCATCGGCAGCGGTGGGTCCTTTGCGCTGGCAGCGGCCCGCGCGCTGTTGCAGAATACCGATCTGTCCGCCCGCGACATCGCCGAAAAATCGCTGCGCATCGCCGGACAGATCTGCATCTACACCAACGACCAGATCACCATCGAAGAACTGCACGCCGAGCAATCCTGACCCGGCGCAGTCCGAAAGCCGGCCCGAAGGAGGCCGGCAATCATGGCCATTTATTTACCCGGAACCGCGGAAGACCAGGAACACGCGCTCGACGAACTGACCCCGCGGGAAATCGTCGCCGAGCTCGACAAGTACGTCGTGGGCCAGAACGCCGCCAAGCGCGCCGTGGCCATCGCGCTGCGCAACCGCATGAGACGCCAGAAGCTCCCCTCCGACATGGCCGACGAGATCATGCCGAAAAACATCATCATGATCGGCCCCACCGGGGTCGGCAAAACCGAAATCGCCCGCCGCCTCGCGAAGCTCACCAACTCGCCCTTTCTCAAGGTCGAAGCCTCCAAGTTCACCGAGGTCGGCTATGTGGGCCGCGATGTGGAATCCATGGTCCGCGACCTGGTGGAAATTGCCATCGACATGGTGCGGGAAGAGAAACTCGAAGAAGTGGAAGACAAGGCGGAGTTGAACGCGGAAGACCGCATTCTCGACCTGCTGCTGCCTCCGCCCACTCCGGTGCCCGCGTCCGCGCCGGCTGCTTCGGGCCCCCAGGTTATCGAAGGCAATACGCTCGCCTTTCCGGCGGCTCCGGCCAATGAGTCCCACCAGCGCACCCGCGAAAAGCTCCGCCAGCAGTTCCGCGAGGGCAAGCTCGACGACCGCATCGTCGAAATCGACGTGCGCGAGCGCAATATGCCCTCGTTCGAGATTCTCTCCAACCAGGGCGTTGAGGAGATGGATATCAACATTAAGGATATCTTGCCCAACATCTTCGGCCAGCGCACCAAGAAGCGGAAAATGAAGGTCTCTGAAGCCTTCGAGTACCTCATTCAGGAAGAGGAGGGCCGACTGATCGACATGGACCAGGTGACGCGCACCGCCGTCGAGCGGGTCGAGAATTCCGGCATCGTTTTCCTCGATGAAATCGACAAAATCGCCGGGCGCGAGGGCGGGCACGGTCCGGATGTTTCCCGCGAGGGCGTGCAGCGAGATATCCTCCCTATCGTCGAAGGCACCACCGTCAACACCCGCTACGGAATGGTGCGGACCGACTACATCCTGTTCATCGCCGCCGGGGCCTTCCACGTCTCCAAGCCCAGTGATCTGATCCCCGAGCTGCAGGGACGCTTCCCCATCCGCGTCGAACTGAAGTCCCTCACCGTTGAGGACTTCGTGCGCATCCTCACCGAGCCCAAGTCGTCGCTGACCCGGCAATACACCGCCCTGCTCGAAACCGAAGGGCTCAAGCTCGAATTCACGCAGGAATCCATTCAGGAAATGGCACAATTTGCTTTCCGCGTGAACGAAACCACGGAAAATATCGGCGCGCGCCGCCTCCATACCATCATGGAGCGCGTGCTGGACGAAATCAGCTTCCTCGCCCCCGACCTTACCAAGTCGTGGCCCAAGAGCGAAGAAGGAGGCCTGCAACTCGCCGCCTCCACCGATTTCGGAGCCACCGTCCCGCTCCCCATCAGCGAGCGCGAAACGCCCGCCGGGAAGGAAAAAGTGGCCGTCATCGATCCCGAATACGTCCGCCAGATGGTCGCCAGCATCGTCAAGGACCACGATCTCTCGCGCTACATCCTATAAAGACTCATTGCAGTCCCGACCCGCGTCAGCGGCGAATTAACTTCCTGAACCGCTGACGCGCGGACCAAGGATCGGGCGGTCATCGCCAAACAGATCGGTCTCATCACTCAATTCCAAAACCTCGAAATGCGTTTTGATCATTGGCCTGATCGACTGCTACGCCATATTTCCCATCGTCATCAACCAGCCATACGCAATCCAGGCCATCCTGTCTGCCGTAATCAACTCTGTAAATCTTTCCTTGGCGGTTCTTCCAGGCAGGCGTCTGCCTTGTCACTTTTGCGATCTTCACCACTGAGAGCGGCGGAATAATTAAGGATGGTCTAGCCTTGGAACGCCTCACTCCCGCTCGCTTCCGTAAACCGGAATCCCCACCTGCATCTTGTACACCAGGTCCGCCGCCTGCGGCGTGTAGCCTGAATTCGGATACTTCGTCTCCAGACGCTGCGCCAGGTCCGCCGCGTGTTCGCGGTCGTCCTTGGCGCCACGCGAATTCCCGTCCGCCGTCCACATATCGCCCGCCGCAGCCAGCCGCCACGCCGCTTTGTACAGGGCCTCCGGGGCGCGCGGGGAATCCGGATACCGCTCGGCAAATTTTGTGTAGTAGTCGGCCTCTTTCTCCGGACACTTCTCCGAGCCCTGCCAGTCGCCGCAGAGCTTGTTTTCGATCATCTCGTAGGCCGCGTAATCCGCCCACTTCGTGTTCGGAAAATACTTCTCAATGTCCTTCATCTCGTTCTCGTCCGGCAGCTCGCGCAGATAGGCGGCCTTCTCATGCGCGGAGGGCAGCGTGGAGGCGTCCGCCTTTTGCAGTTGCCAGCGAATGTCCGCCGCGCGCCACATGGCCTCCGGCGTCATCGTTGACTTGGGAAACATCTCCACCACCCGCATATACAGGAGCCGGGCCTCCAGCGCGGCGTGCGGCGGCGGATGCGATTCCGAGGCCGCGTCCTCCTTGCTCTCCGCTTCGCCAAACAGAATCTGGTCACCGTTCGGGGTGTTCTGGTCGATGACGCCCTTGTTCAGCATCCAGCCCGACAGCGGAACCACTTCCGAGCCGCCTCCCATGGTCGGCGCGGTCGCATCCTGCTGCTGGTTGCCGAGCGAATCAATGTTCGCGAACACCCGCAGCCATTGTCCGCTGCGCTCGACAATCACCATCTCGCGGCCGGGAGAGATTACCGAAACGCGGCTGGACGACTGGTTGGGCTGCACATAGAGGTTGGCCTGACGCACCAGCGTGGCGCGAGGACCGTTTTGCGGGGTCGGCCGCTCCGGCATGGGCTTTTGCGCCAGCGCGAGGCCGCACGAGGACAGCAGAAGGATCAGAAAACAAGGTCGAATTCGCATCGCAAAGGTAAGACGCAAAGAAAACCGAAAACGTCTTGCAGACAGCATACTTGACAACCTGCCGCCCCTGCCGGTTCAGCCGGGGGTTCCATCGTTGCCGCGCCTTTGCGGCGAGGCTGGGAAAAGGCAGCTACGGCAAATAGTTGCCGCCGCTCATCACCGCCACGGCTTTGCGGGAGGCGGGTAACTCCATCGCATGGAACAAAATAGCCGCGGCCGTCACCGCGCCGCTGGGCTCCGCCGTAATTCCGGCCGAGGCCAGAACCCGCATCGCTTCCCGAACCTCGTCTTCGGACACGGTGAGAATGTTATCCACAAAGCGGCGAATGTGCAGGAAGTTCAATTCGCCCAGGCTCTGGGTGCGCAGGCCGTCGCAGGCGGTGCGGGTTGTTTTTTCGGCGGGCCAAATGACAAGACTGCCGGAGCGGAAGCTCTCCTGCGCATCGGCCGCCAACTCCGGCTCCACGCCTACTACCCGCGCCTCCGGCTTCAGAGACTTCACCGCTACGGCCACGCCGCTCAGCAGCCCGCCGCCGCTCACCGGAGCCAGCACCAGCTCAATATCCGGCAATTCCTCCACAATCTCCAGCCCGCACGTCCCCTGCCCGGCGATGATGGCCGCGTCGTCGTAAGGAGGCACAATCGCATATCCGAACTGCGCCGCCAGCTCTTCGGCCTTCTGTTTGCGCTCCGCGCTGGCCGGTCCAACCAGAACAATTTCCGCGCCCAGCTCCGCCGTGGCCCGCTGCTTGAACTCCGACGCATTCCGCGGCATCACAATCACGGACTTCACGCCCAGCGCGCGCGCCGCATAGGCGACGCCCTGCGCGTGGTTGCCGCTCGAATAGGTAATGACGCCGCGCCCGCGCTCTTCCGTCGGCAACTGGGCAATCTTGTTGTAAGCTCCGCGCAGCTTGAAGCTGCCCGTGCGCTGCAATCCTTCGTTTTTGATGAAGACTTCGCCGCTCGCCCCCGGCAGCTTCAGCGGCACCAAAGGAGTTCGCACCGCCACGCCAGACAGGCGGGTGTTCGCGGACTGAATGTCCTGGAGCGTCACCCAGGAAGCAGCATTGTTGATCGAAACCATGAAAGCCCGGGGTCCTCGTTGTAGCTACGATTGTGGTAACATAAGGCGTGGATTTTGAGTGGGACGCACGGAAAGCCGCGATCAATTTCAGAAAGCATGATATCGCCTTTCCATTTGCCGTACAGATATTTGAAGACGAGAACCGCACAGAGAGGCGCGACGAGAATGAAGATTACGGTGAAGGCCGATGGCTCACAACCGGCCTGATTGATGAAGTCGAAATAGTGGTTGTGTATACGATCCGTGATCAAAAAATCCGCATCATTTCCGCGAGAAGGGCGAACAGCCATGAGAGACAAACATACTGGAATCGTTAAATATCACCTTGACCCGACAAAGCCCGTCCGACTTTCTCCAAAGGAAAAGGCCTCGCTCCAAAGAATGACTGACGAAGAAATCGACTACTCCGATATTCCCTCGCAAAAAGGAATGAATTGGACGCGCCCCGGCGCGCTGATTCCCGCCGAAAACAAGCAGCAGATTACGCTGCGCCTTGATGCCGACCTGCTCAGGTTTTTCAAGAAGACGGGAAGCCGCTATCAGAGCCGCATCAACGCTGTCCTCCGCGAGTACGTTGAAGCTCAGAAGAGGGCGAGCTAATCCGGTCAGCAGTCCCCGCTCAAGCAAAGGCAGTTTGACCCGGCACCCATCATCCCCACTTCAAATTTCCAGAATCACAGGCATAATCAGCGGTCGGCGGCTGGAGTTCTTCTGGATGTACCGCTTCAGATCGATCCGAATCTTTTCCTTGATGACGCCGTAGTCGGCCTTTTCCTCGGCGCTTGACCCGTCCAGCGTCCTGATCACCACCTGCCGCGCCGCCTCGATCAACCCCTCATCGGCGACAAATCCGCGCGTAAACACATCCGGCTGCCGCTCCACCTTGCCCGTCAGCTTGTTGATGGTCAGGATGGGCAGCACGAATCCGTCTTCGGAGAGGTGCTTGCGGTCGCGGATTACTAAATCCTCGACCACGTCCGCCGCCGAGCCTGAATCGATGCACACGCGGCCGGCCGTCACCTTGCCTGCCTTGCGCGCGCTGGCGCGGTCCAGTTCCAGCACGTCTCCGTTTTCGATGACCAGCGCCAGGTCCACGACGCCCACGCTCTGCGCCAGCTCGGCGTGCTTCTTGAGGTGGCGGTAGTCGCCGTGCACGGGGATGAAGAATTTCGGCTTCAGCAGATTGATCATCAGGCGCTGCTCTTCCTGGCTGGCGTGCCCGCTGACGTGGATGAGGCCTGAAGCCCCGTCGTCATAGATGACGTGCGCATCGCGGCGGTAGAGATGGTCGATGACGCGGTAGATGCTCTTCTCATTTCCCGGAATCACCCTTGAACTCAACACGACGGTGTCGCCGGGCAGAATCCGCGCGTGCTTGTGGTTGTCCACCGCGGCTCGGCTCAGCGCGCTCATCGGCTCGCCCTGCGTGCCGCTGATCAGCACCATCACTTCTTCGGGAGCGTGGTCCCCGATCTGTCCGGGATGAATCAGCAGGCCGGGAGGAATATCGAGATAGCCCAGGTCCTGGGCGACCTCCGAAGACTCGACCATGGAGCGGCCGATCACCGCCACCTTGCGCCCGTGCGCGCGGGCCAGATCCATGGCAATGCGTATGCGATAGATCGAAGACGAGAAGCAACTGAAGAACAGCTTTTTCTTTGTGCGCGAAAAGAGCTCGTCGAGCCGCGGCTTCACCGACCACTCGCTGGGCGTGTAGCCCGGCCGGTCCACATTGGTTGAGTCCTGCAGAAGCGCCAGCACTCCGCGCTTGCCGTACTCGGCAAAGCGATGCAGGTCGAAGGCCTTTCCGTCCGGCGGCGACAGGTCAATTTTGAAGTCGCCGGTATGCACGATGACGCCCACCGGCGTCTCAATGGCGAGCGCCACGCAATCGACCAGGCTGTGGGTCACGCGAATGGGCTCAATGGTGAACGGCCCCAGCGGGAACTTGGCTCCCGGAACAATCTCGATCAGTTCCGAGTCATCGAGCATCTTGTGTTCTTCGAGCTTGTTCTCGACATAGGCCAGCGTGAACTCGGTTCCATACACCGGAACGTTGAGTTCCGAGAGAATCCACGGCAGGCCGCCGATGTGGTCCTCATGGCCGTGCGTGAGAATGATGCCGCGCACCATCTCCTTGTTTTCGATGAGGTAGGAAATGTCCGGGACAACAACATCGACGCCCAGCAGTTCCGATTCGGGGAACATGAGCCCGGCGTCGATTACGATGATGTCGTTTTGCCAGCGGACGGCGAGGCAATTCATGCCAAACTCGCCCAACCCGCCGAGCGGGATAATCTGCAATTTTGCGTCAGCCATTGAAACTACAATGCTAACAGGTGTGAAGGCGCGGCCCAAAGTCTCCGTTCCGCCGGAAGAGGTTGTTCATCCTCTTTCGTCCGGACGCAAGGCCCAAAATTTGCATCCATTTATGGATGAGACGTCCGTGCTTTCTGGTGGTGGACCGCGAGTATTCGGGAAGCATTTCGACCCGCAAGCTGGTCATTGAAACCGCGAAATTCAATGTCCTGACCGCCTACAGCGCGGAAGAGGCCCTCGATACTGTAAGGCGTTTCCCGGCGGTGGACGGGGTGGTGATGGATGCGGAAATGCCGGAGATGCCCTGCCCGGAGCTTGTCCACTCTCTCAAGCTCCTCGCTCCTTCCCTGCGCGTCCTCGTTGTCCATCGGCCAATCACTGGGCCTTGCACCGGGGCCGACTATCAGCTCGACACCTTCGACCCCAAGCAATTGCTTGCTCTTTTGCAAAGCTTGTATCCGGAGCAGGCCGAGGCGGTCGAAAAGCGCAATGAGGCGCTGAAGGCAGAGGAATAGCCTCGCCAGGCATTTTTCCGCTCCAGCCGCGAGTCGCTATCTCAGGCTATAATCCTCCTGCCTGAGATCCCCGCCGGGCGCGCGCCCTTCCACTCCACTCAGGGCGGAGGACACCCAATGTGCGGAATCGCCGCCCTGTTTTCACGCCGTGACCCCATTGCCGCTGCGACCATCGAGCGGGCTACGCAAAGCCTGCACCATCGCGGCCCAGACGGCCAGCGCCATTGGATATCCGCCGACCGCCGCGTCGCTCTGGGCCATGCGCGCCTCAGCATTATCGACCTCACAACCGGCGACCAGCCGATCGCCAGCGAAGACCAGCGCACGCACATTATCGTCAACGGCGAGTTCTATGGATACGAGGCCATTCAGCGCGAACTTGAAGCCTCAGGCCACCATCTCCGCACCCGTTCCGACAGCGAAATCGCGCTCCATCTGTACGAAGACTTCGGTCCCGAATGCCTTCACAAGCTGCGCGGCGAGTTCGCGTTGGTCTTGTGGGATGAAAGGAACCGCACCCTCTTCGCCGCGCGCGACCGCTTTGGAATCAAGCCCCTGTTTTACGCGATTCACAACGACACCCTTTATTTCGCTTCCGAGGTCAAGGCGCTGTTCGCCGCCGGCGTGCCCGCCCGCTGGGACGCCGAATCCGTCTTCCACTCCATCGAAGGCGGCAGCCATCCGTCCCGCACGTTGTTCGACGGAGTTTTCCAGGTCCCGCCGGGCCATTACGCGATCGCCACCGGGAAGCACCTGCATATTCACCAATACTGGGACTTCAATTATCCCGCGGCCGGCGAGGTTGCGCGCCGCTCCGACGCCGACTACGCCGCCGAGCTTGGTCACGCGCTGGAAGAAGCCGTTCGCCTCCGGCTTCGCGCCGACGTGCCCGTAGGCTGTTATCTCAGCGGCGGGCTCGACTCCTGCGCCGTCCTGGGCCTCGCCGCCAAACATCACGCCGACCCCATCCACGCCTTCTCCCTCACTTTCGACCACCCCGACTACGACGAAGAGAAGCAGGCAATGGAAATGGCCGCCAAAGCGAACGCCGAGTTCTACCCCATTCCCATCCGCCAGGACGATCTCGCCGATAATCTTCCCGGCGCAATCCTGCAATCGGAAACTTTCTGCATCAACGCACATGGAGTCGCGAAATACGTCCTCAGCCGCGCCGTCCGCAACGCCGGATACAAAGTCGTGCTCACCGGAGAAGGCTCCGACGAAATCCTCGCTGGATATCCGCACTTCCGCCGTGACATGCTGCTCTACAGCCGCAACGGCCAGGATCCCTCCGAGGTCGCGGCGCTGCTCGACAATCTGGAAAAGCTCAACCCCGTGTCGCGCGGCCTGCTGATGCCCGACGGAGCGGCCCGGCCGCTGGAGAACGTGCAGCGCCTGCTCGGATTCGTCCCCTCATGGATGGAGACCTTCTCCGCGCGCGCCGCCAAAATGCAGCCCCTGTTTGCGCCGGAATTCACCGCCCAATATGGCGGCTGCGCCAGCTATCAACCTTTGTTCAGCGGCCTCGACGTGCGCGGACAACTTACGGGCCGCGACCCCGTGCATCAGTCTTTATATCTGTGGGCAAAGACGCTGCTGCCGAACTACATCCTTACCGTTCTGGGCGACCGCATGGAGATGGCGCACTCCATCGAGGGGCGCGTGCCGTTTCTCGACCATCATGTGGTCGAAGTCATCCGCTCCCAGCCCGTCAGCCAGAAAATCCACGGCACAACGGAGAAATATGTTCTTCGCGAAGCCGCCCGCGATGTGATACCCGATACGGTCTACCGCCGCCAAAAGCATCCGTTCCTCAGCCCGCCGGCGACCTTGAATCCGCAACAGAAGTTGAGCGTTCTGGTCAATGACACGCTGCGGGGCTCGACTCTCGCCGCCATGCCATTCTTCGATCAGAAAAAAATTGTCGGCCTGCTCGACGGCATCGGTTCAATGGACGAAGGCGGGCGCGTCGCCTACGATCAGGTGCTCATGCTGCTGGTCAGCGCGTGCGTCCTGCA
>JBAUHD010000549.1:0-21681 GCA_049680085.1 Acidobacteriaceae bacterium | reverse complement strand
ATCAGGAGGAACCATGGCAAAGCAGAGGATGATGAGCGTGTCTCTGGAAGAGGCGCGGCGGGTGATTGCGGCGGCGGAGCAGAAGGCGCAGAAGATCAACCAGCCGTCGAATATCGCGGTGGTGGACGCGGGCGCGAACCTGGTCGCGTTCGTGCGTATGGACGGCGCCTGGCTGGGCAGCATTGACATCGCGCAGAATAAGGCCTTCACCGCGCGCGCCTTCGACATTGAAACCGAGAAGCTGGCAAAACTATCGCAGCCGAAAGATCAGTTCTTCGGCATCCAGAACTCGAACCATGGACGGGTGATGATCTTCGCGGGCGGCATTCCACTGAAGCGTGACGGCGTGGTGGTGGGCGCCATTGGCGTGAGCGGCGGCATGGGCGAGCAGGACCAGGCGGTGGCCGAGGCGGGCGCGCAGGTGTTTGATTCAGAGGCGTGAGCGGCGGCATAATGACTGGCTCTAAGCGGCTCTGCGGGCAGGCTCGCTCACCGCAGCCGCGTCGTTCGCCTTCAACGCGAGGAAGCATTCGTGCGCGATCTGCAAGCCTTCCTCCGCCGGAATCACGCGCGCCTGCAGCCGCGAACCGGGGCGCGTGAGAAGGGCCGGCCCGGAGGTGGAGCGGGCGTTGGCTTCCTCGTCGAATTCCAGGCCAAAATTCTCCAGCCCCCGGCAGACCATGGCGCGGATGGACGGCGTGTCTTCGCCAATGCCGCCGCCGAAGATGACGGCCTCCGCGTTTTCCAGCACGGCGAGGTAGGCTCCCACAGCGAGGCGAATGCGGTAGGCGAACATTTCCAGCGCGAGCTTCGCGGCAGGGTCGGAGCGCTTCGCCAGCTCGCGCGTGTCGAAGCTCTGGCCGGCTATGCCGAGCAGTCCGGATTCGTGATTGAGCAGCTTGATCACCTCGTCCGCGCTCTTCTCCAGCTTGCGCATCAGGTGGGGAACGAGCGCGGGATCGACGCTGCCGCTGCGCGTTCCCATCATCAGCCCCTCCAGCGGCGTCAGGCCCATGGTGGTGTCGATGGAGCGTCCGCGCCGAATCGCCGCGGCGGAGCAGCCGCTTTCAAGATGAAGCGTAACGAGGATGCAGTCCTCGGGGGGCTTTCCGGCGGCCTTCGCGTACTGCTCCACCATGGAGCGATGCGACAGGCCGTGAAAGCCGAATTTCCTGACTCCCAACTCATCGGCGATACGGCGTGGAATCGGATAGCGCCAGGCGACTTCCGGCATGGTCAGATGGAACGCGGTATCGAACGCGGCAAAAGCGGGCACCCGCGCAAGCTCGCGATGGAGTACGTCGAAAATGGCGAGCGAACTTTTGTTGTGCAGCGGGGCCAGCTCTTCCAGAGCTTCAATGTCGGCTTTGACTTTGGCCGTGAGGGGGACCGCCTCGGTGTACTTGCTGCCTCCATGCACCACCCGGACTCCGGCCAGCACGAGGTCGTCCATGTGCGGAGCGGCGGGAGAGCGGTCGCGCAGCCACCGCAGCGCGAAGGCGGCCCCGGAGTGCATGTCGGGTATCTCGCAGGATTCCGTGCGGGCGATGCCTCGCCCTTCAAAAATGAGCAGCCGCGCATGATTGCCGATCTCTTCAATGGAAGCGGCGGCGACTTTTCTCGCTTCCCCTGCGGCGGCCTGGCAGGGATCGACCTCAATGACTTCAAACTTGAGCGACGCGCTACCGGGGTTGAAGGCGAGGGCGAATGGCATAAACGATTGGATGCCGGCGCAGGCGGGTCGTGTCTCGGTTTGAACCCTCAGGGGCTACCCCCCGTACCCTTCAAACTGAGACACGACTCGCAGGCGGCAACGGGAAAAATGGGCGCAATTAGCGAGGGGGCGAAATCCTTATCAGACTCGCCCCCTCTTCCGAATTATGAAGATCCGGCTCGGCATACCGGACTACAACTTACTTAATCCCGGAATCACCCAGGACTGCGAGCTCAGCCCGCGTTTCCCTCGTTCTTCCGGTATCGCCTTGGTTGTATAAGTTGACTCGCGACCAATCGCGAGGCTCGTTGCCGATTCTCTTGTTGGTCATTGTCTACTCTCTCCTTTAGGGAAGATTTCTCTTCCGTTATTCAGTTGGAGCGGATCTGTCGCGGAGAAGTTGCCTTTCCGTGGATCGCCGATCAGCATTCAGCGGCCGGGTTTGGCTCGCCGGTGTGAAACTGATATCCTCCTGTGTGCATCCATGTTAGGGCGTAGTACCTAAACGCCCAGAGGCGAAGGAGTTCGCCTGAACTGCTGATCCTTCCGGGGAAAGAAAGCGGAAGGCCCGGAGGATGACCCCTGGCGAGCAATTCGCGAGAGGCCTTTCCCGCCACTGCCGGATTTTCCTGGTCACGTTCAGCGCAACGTGTCGCGCGGCTTCGTTTGCGTGCGGCTTTTGTGGAACGATGCAACCACCCGGAAAGGCAGGTGAGCCTGTGCAGCAGCCGCAACGGTCCCAATTGTTTGACACTCTTTTTGAACAGTACGATGGCCCGGCATTTGCGGTTCGCCTGTGGGACGGCTGGCAGTGGCATTTTCCGAAAAACGCGGAGCCGGCATGCACCCTGGTGTTCAATTCGGCGGGCGCGCTGCGATCGATGGTGGTGAATCCGGGCGAAGTGGCGCTGGGCGAGGCGTTTCTGTCGAAGGAGATTGATGTCGAAGGCGATCTCTTCTCGGTGTTCGACGTGGCGGAACACATCTTTCAATGCCCGCTTGGACAGCGGCAGAGGGCGCTCAACGTGGTGGGCGCGGTATTTTCCGGAATCGGCCACCGGCTGAAGGAAGGCAAGACCCACTCCATCGAGCGCGACCACGCGGCCATTACCTACCACTACGACCAGCCGCCGGAGTTTTATCGCCCCTGGCTGGGAACCACCATGGCTTACTCGTGCGCCTACTTTGAGTCTCCCAGGGACAGCGTGGACACGGCGCAGACCAACAAGCTCGAAATTATTTGCCGGAAGCTGCGCCTGCAACCCGGTGAGCGCTTTCTGGACATCGGCTGCGGATGGGGAAGCTTGATTCTGCACGCCGCCGCGCACCATGACGTGTATGCGCAGGGGATCACGATCAGCAAGGAGCAGGCGGCGAAAGCCACGGCTCGCATTGAAGAGGGGCGGCTGACGCAGAGCTGCGAGGCCACGCTGCTGGATTATCGCAAGGCCCCGGAGCAGTTCGCGCCCTTCGACAAAATCGCCAGCGTCGGAATGTTTGAGCATGTCGGCCTCAAAAACCTTCCACCGTACTTCGCCACCGCGCGCAAGCTGCTGAAGCCGGGTGGCGTGTTTCTGAACCACGGTATTGCGCGGTCGCAGTTCCAGGGCAACCGGGGCAACTCGTTCCTGCACAGGATGGTGGTTCCGTTTTTGCGCGAGACGCTGATGTTTCACCGTCCGCGCAACTCGTCCTTTATCGACAAATATGTCTTTCCGGACAGCGAACTCGTGACTATCGCCCAGGCGCTCAAGGCGGCGGAGGGAGCAGGGTTCGAAGTCCGCGACGTGGAGAACCTGCGCGAGCACTATGAGTTGACGTTGCGCGGCTGGGTGCAGGGGCTGGAACGCAATCGCGACGCGCTGCTGAAGCTGGTTCCCGAGAAGACCTACCGCATCTGGCTGCTCTACATGGCGGGATCGGCGGCCGCGTTCAAGCGCGGCGACCTCAACCTTTTCCAGACCCTTTTGAGCAATCCCGACCGCGGCAGCAGCGGGCTTCCGCTGCGGCGTGGAGACTGGTACCAGGCCCCGGTGCACGATGCCCAGCACGCATTCAGTTGACAGGGTGCACGTTGAAGGCCCCGGTGAGGAGGTGCGGCGCGACTTTGCAATCCGGCGAAGTTTCTTCGCAACAAATTACGTGGAAATGCGTCTATACTGCCGCGTTGTGACTCTGCAGGCCCCTATGCGTTCTCATCGGTCCAGATCATCGGAATTTTCGCGCCGTCTTGCGGTGCGTAGCTGGGTGCGGAGCGCCGCGGCTCCTCTCGTTGACGCCCCCCTTCTCCTCAGGTACAACCAAATTACTTGCAGGCCGCCGCGGTTTGGACAGATTCGTCCCGCTGCAGTGCCTGGAATTTCTTTTGACTCGCGCGCGAACCGCTCCGCCGTTCGTCCCGCGTTGCTCGCAGTCACGATTTCCCAACGCATCGCCAGAATGCGTTCTGCCCCGGAACAGGCAAGCCCGCGTCCGGCTTTGGTTCGACTCTCGATCCGATAGACCCGCTTCACTTTCAGGATGGCCATGACCTTCAGAATTTCGACTTCCAAAATGCCTCGCGTTCTCGCTTTCATTGCCGCCGTATCCGCACTCAGCCTGCTTGCGCCCGCCGCGCTCCACGCGCAGGCGCGCTCCACGCTGGTCCCCAACCGGCTCACGCAGCCCATCAATGACAATGCGCGCGTCACGCTGAAGGGAACCGTCCACCCGTTTGCCAATGCTCTCAACGATCGCGGGGCCGCGTCGGCGAGTATGCCGCTGGACCGCATCCAGATTGTGCTGAAGCGCAGCGCGGCGCAGGAGACCGCGCTCCAGCAGTTGATTGAGGACCAGAACCGGCCGGGATCCGAGAGCTATCACAAGTGGCTCACGCCGGCGGAGTTCGGGCAGGAGTTCGGGCCCTCGGACCAGGACGTGGCCACGCTGGAAGCCTGGCTCCAGTCGCAGGGCTTCAACATTGGGAAGCTGAATCCAGGGCGTCAGACGCTGGAAGTTTCCGGCAGCGCGGCGCAGTTCCAGAATGCGTTTCACGCGCAGATTCATCAATACGCGGTGGACGGCCAGATTCATTATGCCAACGCGACCAATCCGCAGATTCCCGCGGCGCTCGCGCCGGTGTTCGGAGGATTCGCCTCGCTCAACAATTTCCACCTCAAGTCGAAGGCGAGGATGCGCGGCAAAGCGCTCTACAACCCCAAGACGGGGACGGCGACGCCGCAGTGGACGGTGGGCTCGGCGGGCCAGGACTCCTTTGTGCTCTCGCCGGCGGATTTCGCCGTGCAATACGACCTCAACCCGCTCTATACCGCGGGCACCACCGGCGCGGGGCAGACCATTGCCATTATCAACGGCGCGAACATCAATATTGGCCTGGTGAACGCATTTCGCAGCACCTTCAACCTCCCCGTAAACCCCCCCCAGGTGGTCATTGACGGCAATGATCCGGGCGTGGACGGAGTGAACAATCCGGACGGGCCGAACGGCTATTCGATTGAGGCATACGTGGATGTGGAGTGGGCCGGGGCCGTGGCTCCGGGCGCGAAAGTCGATCTGGTGATCGCTTCGGATACGGCGCTTGAATCGGGCCTGATTCTGGCCGCCGAGCACGCCATCTACGGCAACATCGCGCCGGTCATCAGCTTCAGCTTTGGATACTGCGAGTCGGGCCTGACCAGCGAGAACGCCTTCATCAACAATCTCTGGGAGCAGGCGGCGGCGCAGGGCATCACCGTCATGGTGGCCTCCGGCGACAGCGCTTCGGCGGCCTGCGACTCATCCAACGCCGAATACGCGACGCAGGGCGCGGCGGTGAGCGGGTTCGCCTCCACGCCTTACAACGTGGCCGTGGGCGGCACGGATTTTTATTACAGCTCCTATAACCAGGGCGCGTCGGCCATCAGCAGCCAGCTTGCGACCTACTGGAACACCACTCCCAGCAACGGCGCGGCGACGGTTTCCATCAAGCGCTATATTCCCGAGCAGCCGTGGAACGACAGCCAGTTCGGGCTGAACCTGTTGAGCTACTATACGAGCCTGGGCAGCACCACCATCGCGGGCGCGGGCGGCGGCCCGAGCACATGCGGTAAGCCCACGCTGGACTCCAGCGGCAATGTGACGACGTGCGCACCCTATCCCAAACCGTCATGGCAGACCGGCGTCGGCGTTCCGGCGGACAACGCGCGGGACATTCCCGACGTGTCGCTGTTTGCCGCCGACGCCGTCAACGAGAGCTATTACCCTTCCTGTGCCGAGGACGGCGATTGCCAGGGAGCGGGGTCGAGTGGCGTGATTCAGATTTCCGGCGGCGGCGGGACCTCGTTCGCCTCGCCCGCCTTCGCCGGCATCATGGCGCTCGTGAACCAGAAGTACGGACGGCAGGGCCAGGCCGACTATGTTTTCTACCCGCTGGCCGCGCAATTTCCGGCGGCTTTCCACGACGTAGCCAACGGAAACAATTCCGTGCCCTGCACCTACTCGGCCAGCAGTTCGGCCAACTCCAAGGATTGCATCGCGGTAACCAGCCCGATTACGATCGGCAGCGTCACGGAAGGGCAGATTGGGGTGAACGGGATGCCCGCCTACAAGGCCGGCGCCGGATACGACCTGGCCAGCGGCCTGGGCTCCGTGGATGCCGCGCTCCTGGTGAACAACTGGGATAAGGTGACGTTCGCAAGCTCCGCCGTCACGTTCACTCCCTCTTCCACTTCCTTCACGCACGGTACCGCCATCAGCATAAGCGGCACAGTGACGGGCAGCAGCCCCACCGGCTCCGTCGCGCTCATGACCGACAGCGGCGAGCAGAGCCAGCAGGCGCAGGGCATTGGCCAATTCCTGAACGGCGCTTCGAGCCTCTTCCCGGTCAGCGGCGGAGCCTTCAGCGGCTCGAACATCACCACGCTTCCCGGCGGAACCTACAACATCTGGGGCCAGTACAGTGGAGACGCCACCAACGCGCCCAGCACCTCGCAGAAGACTTCGATCACGGTGAATCCCGAGGCCAGCGGAATTATTCTCAACATACTTTCACCCAGCGGCTCGAGCTATGTCACGGCATCCGGAAGCATCGCGTACGGCACCCAGCTCCAGTTCAACGCTGTGGTCGCGCCCAGTTCGAAACTCACCGCCGAGCAGAACTGTTTGACGGGTTCCGCCACCACGTGCCCGGTGTATGGGCCGGCGACCGGAACCGTTGTATTCTCGGACGGCGGTGCGCCCTTCAACACCGCAACCCTGAACGCCGAGGGCGACGCCGAATACAATTCCGCGGACCCGGTTGCGGCAAAATCTGTTACGAATGTCGGGTCGCACTCCATCACGGCCAGCTATTCCGGCGACAACAGCTACCAGAGCAGCGCAGCGGCGGCTCTTACCTACACGGTGGTGAAGTCCATGCCGCAGATGAACGTCTACGTCTCGCCGAATACTCCGCAGGCGGGCCAGCCCACCGTCTTTACCATTGTGGTGCAAAGCGTGGGAGTGGGCGCGCCGCCCAGCGGCACAGTCTCCATCTCCGGCGCGCCCTCGGGAACGCCAACCAGCGTCACCCTTTCACCCGGCGCAAGCCCGGCGGGGCAGGTGAGTGCCACAGCCAATTCGGCGGGCATCGCTCTGGTCACCATCCCGACAAGCGCGGCGGCGGGCCCTTACAACATTACGTTCACCTACGGCGGAGATTCCAATTACACCGCCCCCCCTCCTGTCACCGGGACCCTCACCATCGCCGCCAAATCCACGCTGAAGCCGACGACCACCACCCTCAGCACCAGCGCCTCGGCCACATCGCCGACGGCGCAGCTCAGCATTACCATGACGGTCACCGGAGACGGCAGCACGGTTCCAACCGGATCGGTCCAACTCCAGTCTTCCAGCTATATTCTCGGCACCTTCACTCTGACGCCAATCCCCGGAACCAAAAACGCCGGCATTACGGTCGCAGGCAACAGCGCGGAATTCCTGCAAGGGGCGAATCTTCTCACGGCAATTTATTCCGGCGATACAGTGTACGCAGGCTCGTCGGCCACGGCCGCCGTCACCAATCCGCTGGCCGACTTCACCATGACCCCGGCTACAACGCGGATCGACTTGCGCTCCACCTCAAGCACGACGGACGTGATTCAGCTGGCCTCGGTGAACGGCTTTGCCGGAGCGCTCAAGCTGGGCTGCACGGCCTCTTCAGGAATCATTTGCAGCCTCAGCTCCACCGCGCCCACGCTGACCAGCGGAAGCAACACGGCGGTTACGTTGACGGTGGACGCGAGCAACATGACCACGGCCGGGACCTACAACCTTCTGCTGACCGGCACCGACAGCAGCGGCAAATACGTCCACACGCTGGGATTGCAGGTTGTCGCCCCGGTGAGTTCGGTTGCGGCGGGCTTCTCCGTCACTCCCGCGCCGAGCAGTGTGACGGTTGCTCCCGGAAACAGCGCCACCGATACCCTGACGGTGAGCCCAACCGGAGGCTTTACCGGCACCGTCGCCATTAGCTGCGTCGTCACCGGAGCGGGAGCCAATCCGCCGACATGCAGCGCGCCCAGCGCGAATGTGACGCTGGCCACCGCCGCCACCTCCACCCTGACCATTGCGACGGCCGCAAATACGGACGTCGGAAGCTACACGGCAAACATCACCGCGACCTCCGGCGCCATTACGGCGACGGCGACGGTCGGCATTGCGGTCAGCACCACGCCCGTCGGATTCTCCCTGAGCCCCAGCCCCGCCAGCCTGACGCTGGCCGCCGGAGCCACAACCGGCAACACCAGCACCATCACGGTAACGCCGGCGAGCGGCTTTACCGGCGTGGTCAACTTCACCTGTGCGGTGACCACCGCTCCAGCCAGCGCCAACGATTCGCCGGCCTGCTCCGCTCCAGCGGCGACGGTGAGCGGAACCACCGCGGCCACCTCCACGCTGACCATCACCACCACCGCGTCCACTACCAGCGCCGCGCACAACCCGCTGAATAAGTTCTTCACTGCCGGAGGAGGAGTGGTGATCGCTGGCCTGCTCTTCTTCGGAATTCCGGCCCGCCGCCGCAAGTGGCGCAGCATTCTCGTGATTCTGCTGTTCGCCGGAATCGCCGGATTCGGCATAGGCTGCGGCAGCGGCAGCGGCAGCAGTGGAAGCGGCGGCGGCGGCGGCGGCGGTGGTGGCGGCGGAACGACCCTTCCGGGGACCACCGCCGGAAACTACGTTCTCACCGTCACCGGCAAGGACGCGGCCACCGGCAACATCACCGCGTCTACCACGGTCAACCTGACGGTGAATTAGAGAGGCGGAGAAACGGCTAGAAAAGCGGGTAGCTAGAAAAGCGGGTGGCTAAGAAGCGGGTAGCTAAAAAAGCGGCGCTAGCCAACCGCTTCTCAGCCACCCGGACTTCAGCCACCCGCTTCTCAGCCCCCATGCGCTATCCTCAACTTCAGGCCATGCACGCCGAGCCCGAAGTGAACTCCCGCATCGATTCCAGTCCTGATCCCGGCGACAATCCCCGCATCAGCGCGGCGCGGACGGCTGGAATCGCGCTTTTCCTGCTGACCTCGCTCAACCTGTTCAACTTTATCGACCGCTACATTCTGCCCGGCGTGCAGCCGCTGGTGCAGAAGGAATTCGGTGTCAACGACGCGCAGATCGGCCTGCTGACCACCGCGTTCTTCTTCACCTACATGCTGATCGCGCCGCTCACTGGATGGCTGGGCGACCGCTTTCCGCGCAAGCCGCTCATCATCGCAGGCGCGCTGCTCTGGTCGGCGGCCACGCTGTACACGGCCTGGGTCCACAGCTACGACACGCTTCTGATTCGCCACGCGGTGGTCGGCATCGGCGAGGCAACCTTCAGTATTTTTGCGCCCGCAATGCTGGCGGATTTTTATCCGGAACGCCAGCGCAACCGCATCCTCAGCATCTTTTACGCCACCATCCCGGTGGGTGGGGCGCTCGGCTATCTGACCGGCGGCGTGCTCGGCCAGCGCTACGGCTGGCGAATGCCGTTCTTTGTCGCCGCGCTGCCGGGAGTTTTAATCGCCCTGGGCTTCTGGCTGTTTGTGCGCGAGCCGAAGCGGGGAAGCGCGGACAACCTGGCGCCCACGTTCGACCGCGCGACGCTGCGTGGACTGTTGCATAACCCCGGCTTCTGGTGCGCGACGCTGGGGCTCGCCATGTGGACCTTCGCCGTCGGCGGCATTTCAACCTTTCTGCCGACCTTCTTCGTCCGCTTCGCCCACATGTCCGTGGCCAGGGCCGGAACCATGACCGGTGCGCTCACCGTGGTGGATGGCCTTCTCGGCACCATTGTCGGCGGATGGCTCGCGCAGATCTGGCTGCGCCGCAACAGCCGCGCGCT
Source organism: Acidobacteriaceae bacterium (assembly GCA_049680085.1). Classification (GTDB taxonomy): domain Bacteria; phylum Acidobacteriota; class Terriglobia; order Terriglobales; family Acidobacteriaceae; genus Silvibacterium. The sequence continues at coordinate 11,626 of JBAUHD010000549.1, read as the reverse complement.
CTATCTCATCTCGGCCTGGGGATCGGTGCTTGCCATCCCCGCCGCCGCGCTGGTCTTCTTCGGGCCGGAGTCCTTTTTTCTGCCCGCGGCCGCCGTTGCGGAATTCTTCCTCTTCCTCAACACCGGCCCGCTCAACACGGCCATCGTCAACTCGGTGTCCGCGTCCATCCGCGCCACCGCCATTTCCGTCAACCTGTTCGTCATTCATCTGCTCGGCGACGCATTCTCGCCGGCGCTCATCGGGAAACTTTCCGACGCAACCAATCTGCGCATAGGCATGAGCATCACGCTCATTACGCTGCTGCTCTCAGGAATCATTCTTTTCTTCGGAGCCAGATTCGCCCCAATGCTGCCAAGCCGTCCAACTCCTGAGCCCTGAGCCCTGAGCCCTGAGCCCTGAGCCCTGAGCCCTGAGCCCTGAGCCCTGAGCCCTGAACGCTGTTCTACAATCAAGCAGGTATGGCCGAACACGAAGCGCAGCACCCGCCCCAGCAACCCCCGCCGCCGGCGTGGGTGAAAACCGAACTGGCCCGGCATCCCCAGCGGCCCGACCCCATGAGCCTGATCGAAAGCATCTTCACGGACCTCAGCGAAATTCACGGCGACCGCGCCTTTGGCGACGATCCCGCCATGTACTGCGCCTTCGCACGCTTCGACGGCGAAGAGGTCATGATCATCGGCAACCTGAAGGGGCGGAGCACCAAAGAGAAGATTCAGCGCAAATTCGGAATGCCCGATCCGGAGGGCTACCGCAAGGCGCTGCGCGCGATGAAGCTGGCGGAAAAGTTCAACCGGCCCGTCTTCACGTTCATTGATCTGATGGGAGCCAACCCCGGACTGGGAGCCGAGGAGCGCGGCCAGGCCGAAGCCATCGCCCGCAATCTGCGCGAGATGTCGCGACTGCGCACTCCCATTATCGCGACCATCACCGGCGAAGGCGGATCGGGTGGAGCGCTCGCCCTGGCTGTCGCCGACCGCGTGCTGATCATGGAGAAGGCAATCTATTCGGTTATTTCGCCCGAAGCCTGCGCTTCGATCATGTGGCGCGACGCCTCCCGGCGAGTGGAGGCGGCCGTCGCGCTCAAGGCGACCGCTCCGGACCTGAAGCGCTTCGGCTGCGTGGACGACATCGTTCCCGAGCCCGGCATGGGCGCGCATGAGAATCCCGAGGAGGCCGCGGAAATTCTGGCGGACAAGCTGCGCTGGCATCTAAGCGAGTTGAAAGCGCTCTCCACGGAGGATCTGGTGGCGCGGCGCTACGAAAAATTCAGGAACATAGCCCAGTTCTACACAGCATGAAGTCATCCCATTCGATGCACATCGCGGAGCGAGCCGCCGAGGGAGTTACGATGCGCCGGTCCGCAAGCCACACGCCTGTCTCTCCGCGCTCCGCCGCAAGGAGCCGCCCGTGACTCGCTGGTCCCGCATTCGCTCGCTCGGATGGTTCTTCATCGCGGCCATTTATTTCCTTCTTGCCCGGGGCATCGCTTCGGTGGCGGCGGGGGGCCTCAGCTCCGGCATTTGGTTTGAGCTTGTGGACCGCGCCATTCTACTGTTTCTGCTCATCGTCGGCTTCGCCGCCATGGGATATGTCGGCCAGCGGCAGCAGCATCCCGTCACCGCCATGGGACTCGATCTTCGCCCCACCGGACGCCGCGAGTTTGCCCTGGGTGCGGCCATCGGCTGGACCGGCATGACCGCCTGCGTGCTCATCATCGCCCTCTTCGGCGGGCTGGTCGTCTTCTTCTATACCGGATGGCGGCAGTTCGCGCTCATCCCGCTGGTGCTCGCGATTCTGCTCGTCGCATCGCTCGCCGAGGAGGTTGCCTTTCGCGGCTACGCCTTCCAGCGCTTCATCGAAGCGACCAACCCGTTCTTCGCCGTGCTGTTTCTCTCCTTGCTCTTCGCCGTCATTCACATCAACAATCCTGGAGCCAGCCCGGCCAGCTTTCTCGTGACCATGTTCGCCGGATGGCTGCTCTCGATCGCCTATCTGCGCACGCGCGCTCTATGGTTGGGCTGGGGCATTCATTTCGCCTGGAACGCGAGCATGGCGATTTTGTTCGGGCTGCCCCTGAGCGGCTTAACCCACTTTTCGCCGGTCATCACCTCCACCGCGCTGGGACCCACCTGGCTTTCCGGATACGACTACGGCCCGGAAGGCAGCGCGGTCGCAATTGTCGTCATTCTCGCGCTCATTTTTCTCACCCTCTACGCAACCCGAGGTCTTACCTACCAGTTCGCGCGACCCGTGGCAGTACCCGCCGGCTCGCCTGCCGATATTCTGGCCGCCGCCGCGCCGTGGCAGCGGCCAACCGCGACGGAGCCGCCTCCGCCCCCGCCCACGCCAGTGATCCCGATAGAGGGCGCGCCGCCGGAGCCATCGCCGCAATCCGGCTCGGAAAATCAATCGTCTCAATCCGGCTCGGAAAATCAATCGTCTCAATCCAGCTCCGAAAATCAATCGCCTCAACTATCGGGCGAATCGGAACCCGCAAATTGAATCTTGGAAGCGCTTTCGACGCGAAGGTAGGCTTTAATTTGAACCGAATCGTAACAGGGCACGCCTTCAGCCGTGCCGAAACCGCCTGATAACGTTGTGGGCTTTCGCCCCTGAGAAATTCATTCTGGCAAACTGAGCCGCCGCCGATGCGCGTCCCCACTTGCTAGCTCTGCAAGTCGCCCGTTAGAATTCCAGTCACTCGAAAGATTGCTGGCGCTCGCGCACTCAAAACTTGATGTGCCAGCCTGGGGAGAAGTGGAATGAGGCAGTCCTTTGCTCTAGGAATTGGGGGCGCGGCGGGTCAGGGCGTCGCCACACCCGGCGATATTTTCGCGAAGATCTTCAGCCGTCGCGGGCTGCACGTGAACGCCTATAACGCCTATCAGTCCATCATTCGCGGCGGGCACACGTTTCTGACCATCCGCACCGGCGCGGACAGAATCTCCAACATCGGCGACCATCTCGACCTGCTGATTCCGCTGAACCAGGACACCATGGACCGCCACCTCAGCCTGCTGGCCGCGGGCGGCGCCTGCCTGTATAACTCCGACCTCATCAAGCCGGGAGCCGCCGCCGAAGGCGTCCAACTCTGCCCCATTCCCGTCTCGCAGCTCGCCGACATCACCAAGAACAAGATCGCCCAGAATACGCTCGCCATCGGCGCGGCGCTCAGCATGATGGGTGTCGGCTTTGCCGCCCTCGAACAGGTGCTTGCCGAGCAGTTCCGCAAAAAAGAGCAGAAGGTCATCGACGAAAACGTGAGCCTGGCCCGCGCCGGTTACGAGTATGCCTCCGAGCACTTCAAGCCCTTTGACTGGCCGCTTCCCATGACGGACGCGCGCTACGCCGTGCTCAGCGGCAACGCAGCCCTGGCCATGGGCGGCGCGGCGGCAGGCGTGAAATTTTATTCCGCCTACCCCATGAGCCCCTCCACCGGCGTGCTGCACTGGATGGCCGAGCACGCGCGCAAGGCCGAAATCATGGTGCGCCAGGTAGAAGACGAAATCGGCGTCATCAACATGGCCATTGGCGCGGCCCACGCCGGCGTGCGCGCCATGTCGGCGACTTCCGGCGGAGGGTTCGCGCTGATGAGCGAAGGCCTCGGCCTCGCCGCGCAGGCCGAAATTCCCATCGTGGTCATCGACTGCCAGAGGGCGGGTCCGTCCACCGGCGTCCCCACCAAAACCGAGCAGGGCGACCTGTGGCAGATGCTGGGCGCGGCCTTTGGCGATTATCCCCGCGTCATCGCCGCTCCGCTCGACATCGCCGACTGCTTCAAGCTCATTCCCGAAATCTTCAACGTCGCCGACAAGTTTCAATGCCCCGGCATTGTCCTCTGCGACCTGCTGCTCGCCGAAGGCCGCCTCAGCGTCGATCCCAAGGAACTCGATTTCTTCCCGGCCATCGACCGCGGCGAACTGATCACCTCCAACGGCGACGCCCACGAGCCCTACAAGCGCTACAAGATCACCGAAAGCGGTGTCTCCCCGCGCGCCATTCCCGGCATTCCCGGCTTCACCCACGTGGTTTCGAGCGACGAGCACGACGAGGATGGCGTGCTGATCAGCGACGAGTACACCAACGCCGCCAAGCGCCGCGCCATGATGGAAAAGCGCATGAGGAAGATGGACGGCATCGCCGCCGCCGTTCCGCTCCCGCAGCTTCTCGGTCCCGCCGTCGCCGACGTAACGCTGATCGGCTGGGGCTCCACCTTCGGCGTGATCGACGAAGCCTGCGAACTGCTGCTGGACGACGGCATCTCGGCCAACTACCTGCCCATCCGCTGGCTGGTTCCCCTGCACGGCGACACCATTCTCGACCTGCTCAAGAACGCGAAGCGCACCATCATTGTCGAGAACAATTACAGCGGGCAGTTCGCCCGCTACCTGCGCAGCGAAACCAGCTTTGTGCCCGACGGACACATTCGCAAATACGACGGTGAGCCCTTCATGCCGCACCACATTGTGGAGGCGGTCAAGGAGCAGCTCGCGGGCAAAACCACCCTGTCCGTTCCCACCCATGAAGTTATGGTTTAGGGTTCGTGCGCAGAAGCTTGATCGAAGAAACGGGTTCGTATCAGGGCACGGCTTCAACCGTGCCGAACAGAGGCAAGAATAAGACGGGGCTTTAGCCCCTGAGGGAAATCAGGAGAAGCAAACATGGCGACCGAAGCAATCGCTCCAAAAACTCTGTCCATGAAGGACTTCAAGGGCCGCGTCGACCCCGACTGGTGCCCCGGCTGCGGCGACTTTGGCGTGCTGGCCGCGGTGCAGAAGGCGCTGGTCGAGTTGCAGATTCCCAACCACGAAGTCGTGACCATCAGCGGCATCGGCTGCTCGTCCAACTTCCCCGGCTTTATCGAGACCTACGGCATGCACACGCTGCACGGACGCTCGCTGGCCGTGGCCACCGGCATGAAGATGGCCAACCACGCCATGACCGTGCTGGTGACGGGCGGCGACGGCGACGGCTTCGGCATTGGCGGCAATCACTTCATGCACACCATGCGCCGCAACGTGGACCTGACCTACATTGTCATGGACAACCAGATTTACGGCCTCACCACCGGACAAACCTCGCCCACCAGCCGCCTCGGCATGAAGACCAAGAGTATGCCCTTCGGCAGCGTGGAGGCGCCCATCAATCCCATTTCGCTGGCGCTGGCGGCAGGCGCGACGTTCATCGCGCGCGGCTTCAGCGCGGAGCAAAAGCACCTCACCGAGCTGCTGAAGCAGGCCATCGAGCACAAGGGCTTTTCGTTCCTTGATATCTTCAGTCCCTGCGTCACTTACAACCACGACAACACCTTCCAGTGGTTCCGTCCACGGGTGAAGAAGCTTGAGGACGACCCCGCGTACGACCCCACCGACTGGATGATGGCCGTAGAAAAATCGCAGCTATGGGGCGACGAAATTCCCATCGGCAAGTTCTTCGAGCGAAATGACGTGCCCACGCTGCACGGCTCGGAACCGGTGCTGAACCAGGGACCGCTAGCCCACCAGAGCATCCGGATGTCGCCGGAGGCGGCCAAGTCCTTTATTGACGAGCTGATGTAGAGGCCATTCCGGTGAATCCCATCCGGTCCTGGCGACCGGTTGGGACGGTCGGTAAGCGCCATGCGATGGGGCGTGGCGCAAGCGGATTTTCGCCTGAGCGAACCTTTCTGAAGAGTTCCGCAAAACCCGGCCCCTGCCGGGAAGCGTCCAATTTTTTGAGTTCTCAGGCTCTTGCCATTCGCCCCAAACAGGCCCATGCTTATAGTCGGAACGATGGAGGCCATGATGAAGGGCTTCTCGATTTCGCTTCTTGCCGCGCTCCTCTCCCTGTCCGCCGCAGCGCAGGTGTTTACTGTCCAGCCCGAGGGTGTGGCCGCAAAGTATCTCCAGTACAAACCTACGGATGTCAAGCTTTCCACGCTGCCGCTCACGCGGCATGACCGGCAGGAGCTTTTGCGATTCCTGCAGGCGGAGCAGGGCTTCTCGATGCGTCCGCTGCCGGTCGCCGTGCTCACGGTCCCGGCCAACGGAATGCTGAAGCCCAGCGGCTCCGATTACGCGGCCCTCGTCCGCAAAAAGGGAATCTCCGTGGAAGCCGGCAAGCGGGTGACCATCACCGACGTGAAGATCGACAAGAACAGCATCATCCTCGACTTCAACGGTGGCCCTGTACACAAGCACAAGTGGCTGCGCCACATTTCCGTCGGCAGCGACCCCTACAACATGAACTCGGTTGTCCCCGATGACCCCAACCAGCCCACCGGCACGCGCATTGAGCTTACCTTCGCCCACGGAGTTCCGGACCTGACCGGGATGCAGGTGGAGGCGCTGATCAAGCCCATCGTCGACTTCAACCTCAAGACTCCGCTTGAGGCGTTTACGGACACCCTGCCGCCCTTCCTGAAGAAGGCCGTGCAGGCGCACCATGTGCTGGTGGGCATGGACCGCCGCATGGTGCTCAGCACGCTCGGCCAGCCGCGATCCAAAATGATGGACATGGAAAACGGCAAGCCCATCGATCTGTGGATCTACGGCGAGCCCCCCGACCCAACGCAGTTTGTCCGCTTCGACGGCGACCGCGTGGTCCGGCTGGAAATTGCCGCGGTCGGCAAGCCGATCGTGGTGCAGGCGACCAACGAAATGGGCGACTACTGGAGCACGCAACCGGCCCAGAACGTGCACGTGGTCGCCCTGGGCGACGCGAGCCCCGCGGTCACGGCGAAAGAATCCGTTCCGAAGGCGGCTCCCTCGCTGAGGAATCCGGGTGAGGCGCTGCCGGCGGACAAGAACCCGAACACCCCGCAGATGAAGCCGGTCGAATTCCCCAAAGACATGGGCGGCTCGAAGCCCGCCGCAAGCCCGCCGACTCCCGCTCCGCCGTCCACAACTCCACAACCCGCAACGCAGGGAGCGCCCAGCCAGAACCTCGCGTCGCACTAGAGCCGTTTCGGATTTCCTGGACTGTTATTCCGATGGGGCGGGGATGCGTCCGTAGTCGATGTCTTCGAAGTGTTGGAGCGCGGGGATTTGGGGCGGTGGGGTTTGTCCCATGCATCCGCTCCTGCACCTGCCGGGGGAAGAAGTGCGGGTTCCTCCGCTACGCTTCGCTGCGGTCGGAATGACAAGTTGTTGGTGGTGGCGTCGGTGGCGTTGGGATCAGGGTGTTCGGCTGGGGTAGGAACCGCAGGTCCTTCGACTTCGCTCCCTTTGGTCGCTTCGCTCAGGATGACATCGGTGGGTGAGGTCGCTTCGGTCGGAATAACAACGGTGCTGGTGGCGGCATCAGTGGCACCCGGCTGATCACTGATCGCTGATCACTGAACACTGAACACTGACCGCTGATCACTGAACACTGACCGCTGATCGCTGAACACTGAACACTGAACGCTGATCCTTCACTTCAGCCCGGCGTTGTTCCATGCGTCAAATCCGCCCATGAGATTCGCGATATTCCGAAAGCCTCCGCGGCGCAGCAGACTGGTGGCGATGGCGCTGCGATATCCGCCTTTGCAGTGGGTCACCAGCAGCTTCGTGTTATCCAGTTCCGCCATCCGGGCATTCAGTTGTCCAAGCGGAATGGATATGGACCCCTCGATGGCTCCGCCCTCCCGCTCCGAGGGCTCGCGCACGTCGAGCACCGCGACTCCGTCCGGGTCCTGCTCGCGCAGCTCGGCGAGGTCCGGAGCGGTGATCTGAGGAATGGAGTCGAGTTCGAACCCGCCGCGGATCCATCCGGCCACGCCGTCCTCCAGGTAGCCGGCGAAGTTTTCCATTCCCACGCGGGCCAGGCGCAACTGCGACTCGCGCACATGGTCCGGGTCTTCTCCGACCAGAATGAGGCGGTTGTTCAGGCCCAGAATGCGGGCCGCCCATGAGGCGTATTGTCCGCTGAGGGCGATGTGAATGGAGCCGGGCACGTGGGCGGCGGCAAACTGCACGCCGGGGCGCGTATCCACCACAACCGCGCCTTCCTGCTGGAGCCCGAGGACTTGCTGCGCGTTGAGAGGAGCCAGCGCCGGCATTTGCGACAGGGCATCGGCGCCCCGGCGATTCAGTTCCGCGTCCTGCGCGAAATAGCCGGGTGCGGCGGGAAGATTATCCGTCATCAGCCGCACAAAGTCCTCTTTGCCGCGAGCGTGCAGGGCGTAGTTCGTCCGCCGCTCCTTGCCAATGGTCGAGGAGTTCTCCGAGCCCATTTGCCGCCCGCACAGCGAACCGGCTCCGTGGGCGGGATAGACCAGCGTGTCATCGGGAAGCGTGAGCACTTTTTCCTGGAGGCTTTCGTACAGAATCGCCGCAAGCTGTTGCGAAGTGTGGGTGGCGGAGAGATCCGGGCGGCCTACGTCTCCCACGAACAGCGTGTCTCCGGTGAACAGAGAGCGGGGCCGCGCCGGATCGCTCCGGTCCTCCATCAGGATGCAGACGCTTTCCAGCGTGTGTCCGGGAGTATGCAGAAAACGCAGGCGGCATTGCCCGAACTGAATTTCGTCGCCGTCCTCAACAGCCACGTGAGGGAACTGCGCGCCGGAGCCCGCGCCCAGATACATCCGCGCGCCGGTGCGCTCGGCCAGCTCATGATGTCCGGACACGAAATCGGCGTGAACATGGGTTTCCAGAATGTGCTCGATCTTCCAGCCATTCCGCGCGGCCGTTTCCACATAGATGTCCACGTCTCGCTGAGGATCAATGACGGCGGCGACGCCCTCCGACCCAATCATGTAGGAAGCGTGCGCCAGGCAGCCGAGATAGAACTGTTCGACCTGAACTCCTTGCATGGCTCGATTCCTCCCTGCTGTCTTGCAGTTTACCTCGGCTGCGCCATGGTTCGCACGACACGGCGGCCAGGACGGCGCGCCACGATTCGTGCTCATTTCGCGTCTCCTGACCGCCTGCCGCCATGGCCGAAAAATCCGGGTTGCGAAGCCACGCGGATTCGGCATAAGTTTAGGGGCATACCTTTAGAGGAAGCGAGCGCGATTGGAGCGCTGTCGCCGGGGAAGGGCCGAGTACGCCGCGCGTGAGCAACCGGCATGGATGTTGGATGAGTCAGGGCAATTCTGTTGCGCAGTTGGTCCGAAAGCGCTGGGCCGTTTCGAGTCTGATTCTCGCGGCCGGCTTCAGCCTCACCGGCGCAGGCACCCTCACGCTGGGGGTTCTGCTCCCGGTGCTCTCGCATCGATGGGGTTTGAGCGATCAGGCCGCCGGGTTTCTGCTGTTTCTCCAGTTTGGCGGGTCTTCGCTGGGCGCGGTCTTATCCGGAGTCCGCCGCGTACGCTCACTCGGCATCGGCTATGGAATTCTGGTGGCCAGCGCCTGCGCGCTGCTGCTGGCCGGTCCGCACACGATGTTTGCCGCCTTTTTCTTTTTCGGACTGGGACTGGGCATGGCCATGACCTCGACCAGCCTGCTCTTCTCCGACCGCTTTCCCGTCGACCGGGCCGAGAAACTGGAGCGGCTCAACTTCACCTGGTCCGTCGGGGCCATGGCCGCGCCCGTGTTGCTGCTGCCGTTTCTGCGCGGCGTCAGCCTGCGGCTTCTGTTTGGCGCTTACCTGGTCTTCTTTCTGGCGCTGTTGCTGTGGGTCATTTTTCGGGAGCGTCATGAGCTGCCGCCCGATCCCGTGCCCGCGCAGCCGGTCTCCGCCGGTTCGGGGGGCATGACATCGTTTGTCTCGCTGGTTTTTCTGGCTGTAGGCGCCGTCGGGGTGGAGACCGCGCTCAGCGGCTGGCTCAGCACCTACGCGCATCGCGCCTCTCCGCAGGGGTTGACGCAGGGAGCGTTCGCCACGTTTCTGTTTATGCTGGGAATCGTGGCCAGCCGCTGGGTGTTTTCCACGTCGCTGCTGGCCAGGATTGGCCGCCAGCGGCTGCTGCGCGCCGCCTTATGGACGGTTGCCGGCTCGGTTGTGCTGCTCATTGCCGGACATCACGGCCTGGTCATCGATGTCGCCTCCGTCTTGTGCGGCCTGAGCATCGGCCCGCTGTTTCCGCTGCTGCTGGCGTTTCTGCTGGAGCGCTCCCCGAAAGGATGGATCTTTGCCGCAGCCGGTTTGGGCTCGGCGATTTTCCCGTGGTTGACGGGGGCGCTTTCGACGCACTTCGGCTCGCTCCGCTACGGACTGCTCGCGCCGCTGCTCGCCGCCGTGGCGATGATCGCCCTGGGTTCCGCGGGATTCCGTCCCGCGAAGGCCAGCCGCCTGGCCGCGCTTCGCCCGGAGTGAAGACGAACGATTGTCTCGAAGGCGAAGAGTGCATACCATCCCGTCCAGCAGATTCGCGATCGCGCCAGGGCGCGACCTCGAACCTGGGCGCGGGAGCCGTGGCCACTCATATTTGGAAATAAGCAGCAACGCGAAAGGAAATCGATGTTCCATACTCCGCACAGCAATTTTCGCAGACCCGTCGGGCGTCTCGCCCGGTTCGCCACCGCCGGATTGGTAGCGGCAGCATTGGGGTCCGCCGCCCTCGCAGCGACACCGGCAGACAAGCCCTCGCCGGACTTCGGGCCGAACGTCCTCGTCTTCAATCCCGCAATGCCGGCGGCGGCGATTCAGAAGCAGATTGACAGCGTGTACGCTGTGCAGCAGCACAATGAGTTCGGCATTCAACGCAACGCGCTCCTCTTTTTGCCGGGCAGCTACAAGGTGGATGTCCCGATAGGCTTTTACACCGAAGTCGCCGGACTGGGCGCATCCCCGGACGATGTGCGCATCACGGGGAACGTTCACGTGGACGCCGCCGCGCGGAATGACAATGCCACGACTACCTTCTGGCGGTCCGCTGAAGGCTTTTCCGTTACGCCGTCCGGTGGAACCATGCAGTGGGCTGTCTCCCAGGCCGCGCCCCTGCGCCGCATGTACATTCGCGGCAACCTGGTGCTGTGCCAGCGCCACGGCTGGGCGAGCGGCGGATGGATGTCCGACGACCTGATTGACGGCAACGTCAACTCCGGAACCCAGCAGCAATGGATTTCGCGCAACAGCGAATGGCGCAGTTGGACCGGCGCCAACTGGAACATGGTTTTCGTCGGTGATGTTCATGCTCCGGAGGGTGAGTGGCCGCAGCCGCCCTACACAAAAGTTGCGAAAACGCCCGTGGTCCGCGAGGAGCCGTTTCTTCAAATTGACAAGGCCGGGAACTACAGCGTCCGCGTGCCCTCGCTGCGCCGCGACAGCGTTGGGATCACATGGCGCGGCGGAGAGACGCCGGGAAAATCCATTCTGCTGAGCCGCTTCTACATCGCCAGGCCCACGGACACCGCCGAGGCCATCAACGCGCAATTGGCCGCGGGCAAGGATTTGCTTCTAACACCCGGCATATATCAACTCACCGCTCCCATTCGCGTCACGCGACCCGATACGGTGGTGCTGGGGCTGGGATTCGCCACGCTCAAGCCGGTTCACGGCACCGCCGCCATGACCACGCCGGACGTGGACGGCATCACCATTTCCGGCCTGCTGTTTGACGCAGGCCCGCTTGAATCACCGGTGCTGCTTGAAGTTGGGCCGAAGGGAAGCCATGCGTCGCACGTCGAAAATCCCATTTCGCTGCACGATGTTTTCTTCCGTGTGGGCGGAGCCGGAGCGGGGCGCACGCGCGTCAATCTTGAGATCAACAGCAACGACACC
>JBAUHD010000548.1:0-5594 GCA_049680085.1 Acidobacteriaceae bacterium | reverse complement strand
CCTGAGCCCCGTTGCCGAGCCTCATAACGGCCCCGGTCCACTCTCTCCATCTGGAAGATCACTCTTCCGTTAGGTTGGATACTACGCGCATTCGGCGGCGGCGCAAGACGGGCAAATGACATTATTTACTGTGGAAATGCGGGTTTTCTGTGGAAGATGTGGAAATGGAGGGACGTGCTGAGATGCAATTTCGGCATTGTGTCATGACGGCGGATTGCGTATGGTGGATGCGAAACGAGAGGAACAATGCGGAATCAGTTGAAATTGCTAGTTGCGTTGCTGCTGGTGTTGCCGGTGGCGCGATCAGCGAGCGCGCAGGTGCAGCGCGACCCGGCGCGGGAGCAGGCTTTCTCCATGACGATGACCCAGTACGGCATCGTCGCGACCAGCCAGACGGTGGCGTCGCAGGCGGGGGCGGCGGTTCTTGCAAAGGGCGGGTCGGCGGTGGACGCGGCGATTGCAGCCAACGCGGCGCTGGGCGTGATTGAGCCGATGATGAACGGCGTCGGCGGAGACCTGTTCGCGATTGTCTACAACGCGAAGACCGGCAAGCTGGTTGGGATCAACGCCAGCGGATGGTCTCCGAAAGGGCTGTCGATTGCCGCGCTCAAGGCGCAGGGTCTCACCGACATGCGCACCATCGACGAGGTCACGGTTCCGGGCGCGGTGGCCGGGTGGTCGGCGCTGCATGAGCGATTCGGCAAGCTGCCGCTGAGCGAAGACCTGGCTCCGGCGATTGCGCTGGCCAAGCAGGGCATTGGCGTGCCGGAAACGGATGCGGGGAACTGGAAGACCTATGGGACTCCGTTTGCGAAGGACCCGGAGTTTGCGAGCGTGTACATGCCGGGCGGGAAAGCTCCGGTGGCCGGGCAGTTGTTCAAAAACCCTGAGCTTGCCGAGACCCTGACGCGCATTGCGGAACATGGGCGGGACGGCTTTTACGAGGGGCCGACGGCGGAGGCCATTCTGAATCTCGAGCGCAAGCTGGGCGGCTTTATGCAGGCGGACGACCTGTCGCAGTTTCAGCCCGAATGGGTCGAGCCCATCAGCACCACCTATCACGGATGGACGGTGTACGAGATGCCTCCCAACGGGCAGGGCGAGGCAGCGTTGGCCATGCTGAACATCATGGAGCGGTTCCCGATTCAAGAGTGGGGGCACAATTCCGAGAAGGCTCTGCATGTGGAGATTGAGGCTAAGAAGCTGGCTTATGCCGATCTGCGGCGCTATGTGGGCGACCCGAACGCGACGCATATTCCCACAAGCATTTTGATTTCGAAGGAACTGGCGGCGAAGCGCGCGAAGCTGATCGGCGATCAAGCCAATTGCGACGTGTTGCCGTCGGATCTGACCGAGCAGCTCAATCATCAGTCGAGCGACACGACGTACCTCAGCGTGGTGGACCGCGAGGGCAACGAAGTGTCGCTGATCCAGAGCAACTCGGGAGCCTTCGGAGGCGGACTGGTGGCTCCGGGCACAGGGTTTGTGCTGCAAAACCGCGGCGGCGGCTTCACGATGAAACCGGACCGGGGGAACACGCTGCGGCCCAGGACCAGACCGCTGCACACGATTATTCCGGGGTTTATGACGAACGGGAAGCGGCGGATTGCGTTCGGCATCATGGGCGGATTCAACCAGCCGCTGGCGCACGCGCAGTTCGTCTCCAACGTGGTGGACTTCGGAATGAACCTCCAGGCGGCGCTGGGTGCGGCGCGCTGGACCAAGCGCGACTTTGGCGGCTGCGATGTGTGGATGGAGAACGGCATCGCTCCGGACGTGATCACCGGCCTGCGCAAGCAGGGGCATGAGGTCACCGTCTGGCCGCGCTACTTCCAGAGCATGGGACGCGGCAATGCCGTCGAAGTGGACGCGGGGTCGCCGGTGCATCTGGGAGCCAGCGATCCGCGCACGGATGGGGAAGCCATACCGGAGCAGGGGCCGTTTTAGGGTATGGAAGCCAGGCTCAGGGCGTGTGCGGCCCTCCGGTTTCTGAGGCGCCGAAAGCCGTTTGTAGTATTCGTCCGTTCAGCCGCCATGGGCTGCGCACTGCATCACGCCCATGTATTGATGGAAGGGCCCAACGGCTTCGCGATACTGGCGGGCCATGACTCGCGAAACCTGGTGAAGATGATTGAGGTCGTGCGCGGCCCATGTGGCGAGTAGCTCCGATAGAGTTATGGCTCCGAGGGCGGGATGGCGTCCGCGGCGGCTGAGGTCTTCGGGGCGAAGATTCACGGCGCGGAGTTCGGCGAGGTTTTCCGCTCGTATCGCGGCCAATTCATCGAGTAGTTGAGGCAGCGTCTTACCGGCGCATTCGCGGACGTGCCCCCAGCGGTCGAACGCCGGAAAAGGTTCCGCCTCACCATATTGCAGAAGCCATTTTGCGCGGGGCATCCAGTCGGCGCGTTCGCAGTGGATGAGGTGCCCGACGACATCGAAGGCGCTCCAGGTGTTTTCGCCCTCGTTACGGAGCGTCCATTCGTCCGGCAGGCCGCGCAGCAGAGCGTCAAAGGTGGCGGGCGTTCGGGTGAGAAGCGCAATCGAGTGATCCAGAGTATGGTTCATTGTGGTTGGCCGTTGGCGATTCGACGCTCGCGCGGGCGGCGCTGATTCTTTTTCCGCGGGCGATGCGCCATGCTTATTCGAAATCGGACATCCGGGGCAGCCATTGCGGGGGCTGGGGTTTGACTTCGCCCGTCCGCTTCAACTGGCCGCAGGCGGCGAAAATGTCCCGCCCTCTCGGCTTGCGGATATACGCCGGGATTCCGTTGAGCTTGAGTTGGTGCTGGAAGAGCATGACCTGGTGCGGTTGGGGCATTTCGTAGCGGATGCCGGGACCGGGGTTCCAGACGATCAGATTCATTTTGAGCGGGCGGTTCACGCGGCGGAGCAGCGCTCCTACTTCGTCGGCGTGCTGGAGCTGGTCGTTGACTCCGCCGAGCAGGACATATTCAAAGGTCAGCTTCTCTTTTGGCCGAAGCGGAACCTCGCGGACCGCGCGCAGCAGCCGGTCAATGTCCCACTTGCGGTTGACGGGCATGATCTGCTCGCGGACCTGATTGTTGGAGGCATTGAGCGATATAGCGAGCTTGGGTCGCACCGGCTCGGAGGCGAAGCGCTCGATGGCGGGAACGATTCCGGAGGTGGAGACGGTCATGCGCGATTCGGAGATTCCGATTTCTTCCGCCAGCAGGCGTACGGCGTCCATAAAGGCGTCGTAGTTGAGGAATGGCTCGCCCATGCCCATGAAGACGAGGTTGATGCGGTCGCGGCCTATCTGAACGTTGTGGCGTTTGAGCACGGCGACGACCTGCCCGGCGATTTCTCCGGCGGTGAGGTCGCGGATAATCCCGAGTTTGGCCGTGAGGCAGAACTGACAATTCACCGCGCAGCCGATCTGGCTGGAGACGCAGATAGTCGAGTCCAGATAGCCGTCGGCTTCGCTTCCGTCGCCGAACTCGCCCGCGTCGCCTTCGGGCATCCAGACGGTTTCGACGGTCTGCCCGTCGTCGGCGGCGATGAGGTAGCGCTCGGTTCCGTCGACGGACTTGAAGGTCTCGACGATGGTGGGCAGACCAATGGTGTAGCCCGCCTCGGTCAGCCGCTGGCGGAGGGTTTTGGGGAAGGTGGTTAGCTCGTCGAGGCTCTCGATCCACTGCCGGTAGAGGGCCTGGGAAAGCTGCCGGACGCGGAAAGCGGGGGCGGAGAATTTCTGAAGTATGGGCGCAAGTTGCTGATTTCCAAGGCCGAAAAGACGTGGATCGCCGGGGACCCCGGGAGCGTCTAAAATGGAGATAGCTGGTTTCCTGCCTGACATCATCACAACACCGGATTCAGACTTAAGCATAGCGCATCTCGCCGAGACTTCCGGCGGGTCGTCGAGCGCGGCAGGAAAGTCTCCTATTAAGGTTGGCTGGCCAGAGGCGGCGGCCAGACCGGGAAGAGCGCGGAATGCAAACAATGAATAGCGAAAGAAATATACGACGCACGACCTTGCCCAATGGGCTTGTGCTTTTGACCGAAGAAATGGAGCACGTCCGGTCGGTGGCGATGGGGATGTGGGTGCGGTCGGGCTCGCGGCACGAGCTGCCGCAGGTCAACGGCATTTCGCATTTCGTGGAACACATGGTGTTCAAGGGAACGAAATCGCGATCGGCGCAGATGCTGGCGCGCGAGGTGGACGCGATTGGCGGCAACCTGGACGCTTTTACCGGCAAGGAAACGGTCTGCTTCAACATGAAGGTGCTGGACGAGCATGTTCCGGTGGCGCTGGAGCTTTTGTCCGACCTGGTGCTGAACCCGACCTTCGCGGCGGAGGAGATTCAGCGCGAGCGCGGAGTGATTCTGGAAGAGATCAAGATGGACGAGGACAATCCCGATTACCTCGTCCACGAGATTTTCACCCAGAATTTCTGGAAGGACCATCCGCTGGGCAAGCCGATTCTGGGGACTAAGGAGACGGTCCGCAGTTTTGAGCGGGAGACGCTGTTCGACTTCTACGGGTCGCGCTTTGTGGGCGGGAACATGATCTTCTCGGCGGCCGGCAATATTGAGCATGACGCATTTGTCGAGCAGGTGACGCGCCGGTTTGAGTCGCTTCCCGGCGGCGAGAGCGACTTTCTGGCGGCGGCTCCAAAGACCACGGCGAAGATCAATCTGCGCAACAAGAAGTCGCTGGAGCAGGTGCAAATGTGCCTGGGCGTGCCCGCGCCGCGCGTGGCGGACGGCTCGCGTTACACCACGCTGATTCTGAACACGGTGCTGGGCGGCGGGATGAGCTCGCGGCTGTTCCAGACCATTCGCGAAGAACGCGGGCTGGCGTACGCGATTTTCAGCGACCTGAATCCCTACAGCGACACCGGCTCCCTGTGCGTCTTTGCGGGAACCTCGTCGGCGCGGGCGGTGCAGGTGGTGGACCTGGTGATGGCCGAGTTCAGCCGGCTGAAGCGCGAGCTGCTTCCAGCCGACGAGCTCCGGCGCGCCAAGGACCAGTTGAAGGGCAATCTGCTGCTGTCGCTCGAAAGCTCCACTTCGCGCATGTCCAACCTGGCGCGCCAGCAGATGTACTTCAACTACTTCTTCGGCGAGCAGGAGATTCTGGACAAGGTGGAAGCGGTGACCGCCGAAGAGGTCATGGCCATGGCCAACACGCTGTTCCAGCCCGATCTGGTCGCTGTGACCCTGCTGGGACGGCTCGACGGGCTGAAGGTTCCGAGGGAACGGCTGGTTTGCTGAGGGTGCTGATGAATAAGAAAGAAGTAAACGAAACAGGTGAGGATGGGGGCGAGGCCTCCGTGCCGCCTCGCGAAGGCCGCTTTGATAAATACGTTGGCGCTTTGTCCGTTTTCAAGAGCATCAAAGAGATCAATGCTTGGGTAAGGGAGATACGCGGCGATGAAGATCGCGTTCCCGATGAATAATCCTTAGGTTCAGGTGCAAATGATAAACAAGGCCCGCTCGAAAGCGGGCCTTTGACCACTCGACGCAATGCGGGCGGGTTAATTCTTTACCGTCATGGCGTCGGAATCGACGGCTTTTTTCCCGGTCACGCCTTCGAAGCTAGGTCATAAGGAGGATAGCAAGCCCCTCCAAAG
>JBAUHD010000547.1:0-5088 GCA_049680085.1 Acidobacteriaceae bacterium | reverse complement strand
GGGAGGGTGCGATTCGGGTTCGGATGCAGTTGGGCGACCTGCTGGTGCGGGCGAAGCTGGTTTCGACGGAGCAGGTGGGGCGGGCGCTGGCTCTGCAAGGGGAGCGGGGCGGTCGGCTGGGCGATCATCTGGTGGAGACAGGCGCGATTGCGCGGGCCGCGCTGGATGAGTTTCTGCACCGGATGCCGGCGGAGCCGGAGAATCTGGCGGCAACGGGCATTGATCCCGGCGAGTTGCTGACGCTGATGATGAAGCTGATTTACGCGGGGCGGCTGGAGAGCGTTCGCCAGTTTGTGGAGGCGATGAAGCTGCCTTACCACGTGGTACTGGACCTGGCGCAGATGGCGGTGGACCGTCAACTGCTGCGCACGCTGGGAACGCGGGAGGGCGACAGCCTTGCGGAGATGAGCTACACGTTCACCGACCAGGGGAAGCGGTGGGCGCTGGACGCGCTGCAACAGGGACGGTATGCGGGGCCGGCTCCGGTGACGCTGGAAGAATTTACGGACCGGGTGAGCTTGCAGAAGGTTACCAACGAGATTGTGTCGTATGAGCGGATCAAGAAGGCGATCAGCGATCTGGTGTTTGACGAGAGCATTGTGGAGCAGGCGGGGCCGGCGCTGAATTCAGGGCGGGCGATGCTGCTCTACGGGCCTCCGGGGAATGGCAAGACCTCGGTCGCGATGCGGATGGCGAGCGTTTTCGAGGATGTGATTTATATCCCCTACGCGGTGGTTGTGGAGGGGCAGATCATCCGGGTGTTTGACCCGAGCGTGCATACGCCGCTGCGCAAGGCGAAGTTGAGCGAGGGCGATGGGCTGTCGCTGGTTCGCCAGGAGCAGTTTGATGCGCGCTGGGTGCCGTGCCGGAGGCCGTTTGTGATTGCCGGGGGCGAGCTGACGCTGGAGATGCTGGACCTGCGGTTTAATACGGTGGCGCGGTACTATGAGGCTCCGCTGCACATGAAGGCGCTGGGCGGATGCTTTTTGATCGACGACTTCGGGCGGCAACTGGTGAGCCCGACAGACCTGCTGAACCGGTGGATTGTTCCGCTGGAAAGCCGCGTGGACTACCTGAAGCTGCATACGGGCAAGAGCTTCTCGATTCCGTTTGAGGAACTGGTAATTTTCTCGACCAACCTTGATCCAGAGGACCTGATGGACCCGGCGTTTCTGCGGCGGCTTCCGTACAAGATTGAGGTGGGGTCGCCGAGCCTTAAGCTTTACGAGCAGATTTTCGAGAAGGAATGCCGGAAGCGGGACCTGGCGCTGACGGATAAGATTCTGGCGCTGATCGTGCACAAGATTACGCGGGAAAAAGGGCTGGAGCTGGCGGCGTTTCATCCGCGGTTTATCGCCGACCAGGTGGTGGCGACGTGCCGGTTCATGGGGCAGACGCCGCACTTTGAGCCTCGGTTTATTGATTACGCGATTGATAATCTGCGGGTGCGGCGGAAGCCGGTGGCCAATATGCCGGTGCTGGTGGAAGGACTGGCCGTCAAGGCATAAGCGCTTCGCACCGTCGGGAAGCCAGCGTTTGCGGCCCTCCCGGTGGTCGGGGAGCGCGTCGGCGGCTGGGCGTTCCTGAAATTCTCGTGCGATTCGAGCCTTTCAACCGCAGGTCCTTCGACTGCGTTTGGCGCATTGCGCCAACTTCGCTCAGGATGACATCCGTGCTTTTCATAAGCCGAGACGCTGGCCACACGAGCCCACTCTAGTTGTGTTTTCTGGTGGTGAATTTTTTGAAGACGAATTCCTGGGCGAGGTCGTCGGCGGCCCGTCCGCCCATGCCGAGCAGGGCGTTGACGAAGACCAGGGATGCGCCTCGGTTGCTGGGCGGGTAATAGATGTTGGAGAGGGCTCCGGAGGCGAGATCTCCGCCAATGCTGGAGTAGTTGGGCTGCCAGCGGCCGTTGTCTCCTTTGCAGAGGATGGAGAAGGCGACGGCGTTCAGGATGCGGGACTTGACGGAGCCGGTTCCCTTGTAGAAATAGCGCGGGTCCTGATGGAGGAGCGAGGGCAGGATGGCGCCGCCGACCATGATGTTGGTGAGGCCATCGGCATATGCGGCTCCGAAACGCTGGGCGTAGCCGACGGCTCCCTGCGGGTAGTCGGGCGTGTCGCCGGCCTGGTTGAATCCGGCGAAGGCGCCGGTGGCGAGGATGTTGACTGGATCGATGTTGGCGCGGAGGGCTAGGCTGAACTTGAGCCTGGCGGTGAGCGGCTCGGGGTGGCGGCTGTAGGTGACGTAGAAGTTTGGAAAGATGCCGATGACCCGCTGCTGCTCCAGGTCATGGACCTGCTGGGTGGCGATTTGCTCCGAGCTAATGGCGGTCACGGTGGTCTGGACGACGGCGATGTTGAGCCGGATGCTGCCGAGATTCAACGGCTGGCCGGGTTGGAGAATGAGGGCGGGCGAGGTCCAGGGGGCGAATCCCTGGGCCGTGATGGTGACGTGATAGGAGACGGCGGGGCGGAGATTCGTGAAGGTGAAAAAGCCTTCGTCGCTGGTTTTCGTGGCGGCGTGATCGGCGGGCGCGGGGCCCTGGAGGGTGACGCCGGCGTTGGGGATGGCTCCGTTCTGGATGTCGGTGATGGTTCCGAGGATGGAGGACGGGGGCGCGCCGGGCTGCTGGGCGGGAGAGGCGATTACGGAAGCGCCGATGAAGCAGATGGCGAGAACCAGACGAAAGGGCATAAGGGGAGCGTGCATTCGAAGCTACAGAACATAGACGCCACGCGGGGCCGCCGGGTTGAGCGCTTCGCGGTTTTTTGCTTACGCATCCCAATATTAGTGTTTTGGCATGTGACTTCGGCGGGCAAACAATCCGTGGCGCGATCTTCAACGCACCCGGCTATGCGGCGGCGGAAGATGGTTCCCATCGCGGTTACCGGCAGACCTAACCACTACCAGTTAACGTCGAATTTGCTGCACCGCAAATGAGGATTGCTTTTCTGGCGAATCGCGGCAACCTGCCGGATGCGGCCCCGCTTGCGTGGGGCTGTGTCGCGCTTTAGTGTGTTGGGGAGACTTCGCGTTCTTAATTCTTGTTTTGAAGGTGGGAAATCTGACGACCATGGCTAGCTCTACTTCTGGTACTTCTACTTCTTCTGATCCCAATCTGGATTCCACTCTTCGCGAGGCGCGCGTGTTCCCTGCCCCGGCGGAGTTTGCCGCGAAGGCGCACGTGGGCAGCATGGCCGCGTATGAGGAGCTGTATGCGCGGTCGGTGGCCGACCCGGAGGCCTTCTGGGGGGAGATTGCGCGGGAGCTGCACTGGTTCAAGCCGTGGACGAAGGTTCTGGATTTCGAGGCGCCGTGGGCGAAGTGGTTTGTGGGCGGGAAGTTCAACCTTTGCACCAACTGCGTGGATCGGCATGCGCTGGGCGGCAGGGGCGACAAGACGGCGATTCTGTGGGAGGGCGAGCCGGGCGAGGTTCGGCGGCTGAGTTACGGCGAGTTGCTAACGGAAGTCAGCAAGTTTTCGAACGCGCTGAAATCGCTGGGGGTGAAGAAGGGCGACCGCGTGGCGATTTATATGGGCATGACTCCGGAGCTGGCCATTGCCCTGCTGGCGTGCGCGCGGATTGGCGCGGTGCATTCGGTGATTTTTGGCGGGTTTGCGGCTCATGCGATTGTGGACCGCGTGAATGATGCGCAGTGTGTGGCGGTGCTGACCCAGGACACGGCTTACCGGCGCGGGGGCGAGGTGAAGCTGAAGGCCACGGTGGATGAGGCTTTGGGGCAATGTCCTTCGGTGAAGAACGTGGTGGTGTACAAGCGGACGGGGTCGGCGATTGAGATGAAGGAGGGCCGCGACCACTGGTGGCACGATCTGGTGGCTGGGGCTTCGGACGATTGTCCGGCGGAGGAGATGGATTCGGAGGACCCGCTGTACATTCTTTACACGTCGGGGACGACGGGCAAGCCGAAGGGGCTGGTGCATACGACAGCCGGCTACGCCGTGCAGACCTACTACACAAGCAAGCTGACGTTTGACCTGCGCGAGGACGATGTTTATTGGTGCTCGGCGGATATTGGGTGGGTCACGGGGCACTCGTACGTGGTTTACGGGATTCTGCAGAATGGCGTGACGACGCTGATGTATGAGGGCGCGCCGAATTACCCCGACTGGGACCGCTTCTGGAAGATTATTGAGGACCACAAGGTCACGATTTTCTATACGGCTCCGACGGCGATTCGGGCGTTCATTAAGAATGGCAACGATCATGTGAAGAAACACGATTTGAGTTCGCTGCGGCTGCTGGGGTCGGTGGGCGAGCCGATTAATCCTGAAGCGTGGATGTGGTATCGCGACGTGGTGGGCGGGGGGCGCTGCCCGGTTGTGGATACGTGGTGGCAGACGGAGACGGGCTCGATCATGATTACGGCGCTGCCGGGAGCGGTTGCGGCGAAGCCAGGTTCGGCGACGCTGCCGTTTCCCGGAATTGTGCCGGAGGTGGTGACGCGCCGGGGCACTCCTGTTCCAGCCGGTCAGGGAGGTCTGCTGGTGATTCGCAAGCCGTGGCCTTCGATGGCGCGCACCATCTACGGCGATGCGGAGCGGTATGTGCAGGCGTACTGGTCGGAGGTTCCGGGAGCATATTTCACGGGCGACGGCGCGCGCTGCGACGCGGACGGCTACTACTGGCTGATGGGCCGCGTGGACGATGTGATCAACGTCAGCGGACACAGGCTGGGAACGATGGAAGTAGAGTCGGCTCTGGTGGCGCATCCCAAAGTTGCGGAGGCGGCGGTTGTCGGTCGTCCTGATGAGATGAAGGGTCAGGCGATTTCCGCGTTTGTGACGCTGGAGGATGGAAATGAGCCTTCGGAGGATTTGAAGAACGAATTACGCACTTGGGTGGCGAAGGAGATTGGGGCGCTGGCGCGTCCCGATGATCTGCGGTTTACCGAGCAGTTGCCGAAGACGCGGTCGGGGAAGATTATGCGGCGGCTGCTGCGGGAACTGGCGACCAACGGAGACATCAAGGGCGATACGACGACGCTGGAGGATTTCTCGGTGATTGCGAAGTTGCGGGAGTCGGACGAGTAGGACTTGCCGTCCAGGCATACGCGCTTCGCGCC
>JBAUHD010000546.1:0-2008 GCA_049680085.1 Acidobacteriaceae bacterium | reverse complement strand
GCGGGCGGTGGAGCATGAATTCATTCAGCGCTTCCAGGCCAAGCGAAATGGTCTCTTTGGGAACGGAGTAGCTGAAGCGCACGTGTCCCTCGCCCTGCGCTCCGAAGACGACGCCGGGAATGGTGGCAATGTGCGCCTGCTCCAAAAGCATGGCGGAGACTTTGGCACTGTCCCGGCTCAGCTTTCTCACATCGGGAAAGGCGTAGAACGCGCCTTCCGGCGTTGCGCAGTCGAGGCCGGCGTCGCGCAGGCCTTTGACCAGCAGGTCGCGGCGTTCGCGATACTCGTCGCGGCGTGCGTCGATAGCGCTTTGCGGCAGCGCGAGAGCTTCGAGCGCAGCCCATTGCGTGGGCGTGGAGATTCCGTTGACCGAATAGAGAACAAGCTTGCGGAGCGCGGTCATGAACGGCTCCCGCGCCACGGCGTAACCCACGCGCCAGCCGGTCATGGCGTAGGACTTTGAAAATGTGTAACAGGTAATGGTCCGCTCGGCCATGCCGGGCAGCGAGGCGATGGAAAAATGTTTTTCCTCGTACACCAGGTCTTCGTAGGCTTCGTCCGCGATCACGATCAGATCATGTTTCGTCGCGAAAGCGGCAACCTCTTCGGCCTCGGCCCGCGAAAAGACCGTGCCCGAGGGGTTCTGCGGAGTGTTGTAGTAGATGCCGCGCGTGTGCGGGGTGGAAAATTGCTCCAGCGTGTTGGCCATGCCATTGCGCCGCGCCGTGGCCGTAGGAACCAGCAGCGCGCGGGCTTCGGTAGCTGTCACCATGTCGCGGATGGGGGTCCAGTAGGGCGAGAACAGCAGCAGGTCGTCGCCCGGATTGAGCACCGCCTGGAACGCGGTATAGAGCGCGTGCGCGCCGCCGGAGGTCACGATCACATCGTCCTTGCCGGCGGGGATGTTGTTTTTCTCCGCCAGCTTTTTCGCCAGCGCCTCGCGCAGCGGCTCAATGCCGGAGGAGGGCGCATAGCGCGTTTTATTTTCCGCGAGCGCGCGGGTGAGCGCGCGTTTGATGGGCTCGGGCGTATTAAAAAATGGCTCGCCGCCGTGAAAGGCGTGGACCGATTTCCCGGAGGCGCGCAGGTCCAGAACCTTGTTTCGAATCTGCACAATGTTGGAGAATCCGACTTCATCCAGCCGCTTCGCCACTCTCAGCCCGCTGCGCTTTGCCGTCATGTCCTCGATCCTTTCAGCGAATTCCCCTCATCCATGCCGGACTCAATAGCTTAAGCCATTCGTGGTATTCTCCGAAAGAAATGCGACACCGCTCGACATTGTGGTTTGTGATTGCCGCGGCGTGGTTCGTGCTGCTGATCATGAATTTGATGCGGCACCACGACCTGAACACGCTGGTGATCGGCCTGGCGGTCGCGGTATTTCTGGTGATCGGGTTGCTGTACCGGAGCCGTGATGCGAAGCTTTCGCGTTCCCGGCCGCTCAGGCAGGCAGAAGCCCCGAATAGACCGCCATCCCCGCCACAGCATCAACCTTGATTGCGTCGAGCGCGTCGATTTCGGCCTGCGCGCGAATGCCTCCGGCGACGATAAGCTGACGGGAGGTAAGGCCGCGCAGCGCCTGCGCCCGCTCGAACGGGAAGCCCTGCATGGTTCCTTCCGTATCAACGTGGGTGTAGAGAAATGCGCCGCAATACGGCTCCAGTGCGCGGATCGCGTCTTCGGGCGTGAGGTCCACGTTTTCTTTCCAGCCGCGGACCGCGACCTTTCCGGCTTTGGTATCGATGCTGGCGATGAGCCGCTCGCACCCGATGGATTCGGAAAGCAGCGCGGCGGTCTCGGCGGCGACGCCGTTGCTGCTGAAGAGAACCGAACCGACAATGACGCGGCGCGCGCCGGAGTCGAGCAGCGCGCGGGCTTGCTGCGCGGTGCGGATGCCGCCGCCTACCTGGCACGGCAGTCGCTTCGCGATTTGCGCGATGAGCGCGGCGTTGTCGCCCTGGCGCATGGCGGCGTCCAGGTCGATCAACTGCACCGTGGAATAGCCGGA
>JBAUHD010000545.1:0-2047 GCA_049680085.1 Acidobacteriaceae bacterium | reverse complement strand
TGCGTGCTGGTGAATGTGGGCGGGTACTATGATCCGCTGCTGCGGTTTCTGGATTCGGCTGTGGATGGGGGATTTATCCGGAGTGAGAATCGCGGGTTGGTGCGGGTGGCTCGGGATTCGGCGGAGGCTCTGGAGATGGTGGAGTGGGCCTGGGGGGTGCGGGTGGAAGTTGCCGCGCATGATGCGCGGTTGGATGAGTTGGTGAAGTGAGGAACTCTACTCGGCCGATGCGGCTTTACACTCTTCGCACTGGCAGTGGCGGCGGAGGTAGTCCCAGGAGTAGATTCCGGTTTTGTGGCCGTCGTTCCAGGTGAAGCTTACGGCGTAGTTGCCGACGGGAGCGACGTGCTGCACCTTCAATGGTTCCTGGTAGATCTTTAGCGCTGGGTTGCTCCACTGATAGGTGACGTGGGCGCCGGGAGCCACGGTGGGCTCGTGCGGCGGCGGCGGTGCGGCGGGTTTGGGTCTGGGTTCGCCGGGGGCGCGTCCGGATTTCTGGCGCTCTTCATGGCAGGTGGCACAGGGGCAGGCGTCGCGCAGCCAGGTGAAGGTCCAGGCGCTGTGGTGGCCGTCTTTCCAGTCGATTTCGAGGCCGGTGCCTTCGGTTTTGTGGACGCGGACTTTCAGCGGCTCTTTGGCGGCGTGGGGAAGATCGCGCTGTTCGCGCTCTTCTTTTTGCGCCTGCTCGGGGCTGACGAAACGGATGCCTTCGTGACTCATGCTGCTTTTATTGTCCCGCAGATGGGAAATCTTTTCATCCGTGGTGGTTGATTGGGCGGGGCTGAAGCGGAAGTGGTGTTGGTGTGCCCCCGAAAGAAATGCAGGTCCCTCCGCTACGCTCCCTTTGGTCGCTTCGGTCGGGATGACAAAGTTTTTCGGTGGGAACGACAACCGCTCGGTGGCTACAGCAAATCTGAAAGCCACTTTAGACCGGCTCTACGCGGAGGTGTTCGTCTGGTTTGAGATAGCCTTTGCGGCGGAACCAGTCCTGCATCGCCGACTGGAGTTTGTCGATGGGGACGCGGGAGCCTGCTTCGAGGAGGCCGTCGGCGGCGGGGAGCGTGTCGTCGAAGATGGCGTCGTTGGTGAAGTTGCGCATGGCGAAATTGTCGATCCAGTGGATGGGGCACGGGTGGGGGCGGCCTTCGGGATCGATGCGTTCGATGCGGAGTTTTCTTAGGAACATGAGGACAGGGTACATGGACCAGCGATCAGCGATCAGTGCTCAGCGAACAGTGAACCCACCCTTCGCGCAAAGAGCGCGCGCGAAGGATGGGGCACCCAGATCGTTTCAGGTGCGGGCTTAGGGTTTGCGGTGAGGGCCGGCTTTGGAAACGTTTTCTGGGGCGTCGAAGCGGCGGAAGTTTTCCTCGAATTTTGCCGCGAGCAATTGGGCCTGCGCATCGTAGGCGTCTTTGTTGGCCCAGGCGTTGCGGGGGTTCAGAATCTCGTTGGGCACGTCGGGGCAGGAAGTGGGGATGCTGAGTCCGAAGGCGGATTCGGTGACGTACTCGGCCTTTGCGAGACATCCGTCGAGCGCGGCGTTGACCATGGCGCGGGTGTGCGGGAGGCTCATGCGGCGGCCTGTGCCGAAGGCTCCGCCGGTCCAGCCGGTGTTGACGAGCCAGCACTGCGCGTTGTGCTGCTGGAGGCGGCGGCCGAGCATTTCCGCGTAGACCTTGGGCGCGAGCGGCAGGAAGGGCGAGGCGAAGCAGGTGGAGAACTCGGGGACGGGCTCGCGGCCCAGTCCGGTTTCGGTTCCGGCGAGCTTGGCGGTGTATCCGGAGAGAAAGTGGTACATGGCCTGGTCGGGTGTGAGGCGGGCGATGGGCGGGAGGACTCCAAAGGCGTCGGCGGTAAGCAGCAGCACGTTGCTGGGATGACCGCCCATGCTGGGGATGACGGCGTTGGCGATGAAGTCGATGGGGTAGGCGGCGCGGGTGTTTTCGGTGTGGCGAACGTCGGAGTAGTCGGGCTGGCCGGTGGCTTCGTCGATGACGACGTTCTCCAGCACGGAGCCGAAGCGGATGGCGTGGTAAATCTGCGG
>JBAUHD010000544.1:0-3431 GCA_049680085.1 Acidobacteriaceae bacterium | reverse complement strand
GCCGCTGGCCATGAACGCCGATGAGGTCCGCCAGATGCTTGCCGCCGCCGAGCAATCCAAAGTCAAATTCGGAGTCGCGCAGAATATGCGCTACAACGCGAGCCTCCATCTCATCCGCGACTGGATCGCTGAAGCCCGCATCGGCAAACCGCAACTCGCGCAGGCCCAGTTCGCCTACTCCGCCTCCGGCAGCCCGCGCCAGTGGATCTACGACCCCGCGCTCGCCCTTGGAGGCCCCATCGGCGATGTTGGCATCCACTGCCTCGACGCCCTGCGCTACGTCCTCGGCACGGACGAATCCACGCGCGTCACCGCCGTCAGCACAATCGCCCACACCGACTCCGCCTCCGGACCCGTCGAGTCGCACGCCATCCTCGGCCTCGACTTCGCCTCCGGCGTCATGGCTTCCATCACCGTGACCACCCGCGCCGCCTACCGCTCGCTCGTCGAAGTCACAGGAGAAAACGGCGTCCTCGTCTGCGAAAACGCCTTCACCGTCGATTTTCCCGTCGAAGTCCTCCACCGCCGAGGCTCGGAAATCCTCGCCCGTCAAACCCTCTCCAACGACGACGCCTACAGCCGCATGATCGACAGCTTCGCCGCATGGATCGAAGGACGCGGCGAATACCTCGCCCCCGCCGCCGACGCCCTCCACAACCAGCAAATCCTCGACGCCGCCTACCAAAGCTGGCGCACCGGCGCGCGCGTAGCGATCAGTTAAGCAACGCGCTTGCGTTGTGGCCGGCGCTTTGGCGCTGTTTCCACCGTGAGCTTCAACCCAACCGCCCTCGTGACCGCAACCAGTGTCGAAAGACGCGGGTTGCCGCGTGGGGAGAGCGCGCGATAAAGGCTTTCCCGCTCCACCCCGGCCGCTTTCGCAACCTTCGCTATGCCGCCGCGTGCTTCCGCAATACGGCGCAAAGCGATCAGCAGAACCTTGGGTTCATCTTCCTCTTCCAATGCCGCGCGGAGATATTCCGCCGCAAATTCCAAATCATTGCGCAGCTCATCCCTCATGAACTCATCATGCGAGCCGGTGTTTTGAGTCTTCATTTATCCTCTTTTCGTGTGCCTTGAAAGTCCTCAAGGAATTCAAGTGCACGCCGGATATCCAAACGCTGGCTACCCTTGTCCCCCCCGCACAAAAGCAACACACAAGTATTTCCGTTCAACGTGTAATACACGCGAAAGCCTGGACCCCAATTGATCCGCAACTCGTAAAGTCCCTTGCGTAGCGCCTTGTGATCGCCAAAATTTCCTGCGGCGAGACGGTCGAGCCGAGCATCAATTTTCGCTCTCGCGCGTTTGTCCTTGAGCGAAATCAGCCATTCGCGAAAGATGTCCTTACCATCACGAGTCCTGTAAGTGCGAATTTCGATCACATCTGGATTGTAACTTATAAGTTACCCACACGGAAGCGCAGGAAACTTACTCCACAACCGCCAGCACATCCCCCGCCGCCACCGTGTCCCCCGGCTTCACGCGCAGCTCCGCAATCTTCCCATCCTTAGGCGACTTCAGCTCGTTCTGCATCTTCATGGCCTCAATCACCACCACTCCCTGATGCGCCGCCACCGCCTCGCCTTTTGCCGCCAGCACCCGCACCACGCGTCCCGGCATTGGCGCTTTGATCGGCCTCGGCCCATCGCTCCCGCCGCCGTGCGCCCGCCGCGCCTTCAGCGACCTCGGATCGTCCACCCGGTACGCAACGCGCTCGCCCCCGATCAGAAC
Source organism: Acidobacteriaceae bacterium (assembly GCA_049680085.1). Classification (GTDB taxonomy): domain Bacteria; phylum Acidobacteriota; class Terriglobia; order Terriglobales; family Acidobacteriaceae; genus Silvibacterium. Next base: position 1,700 of record JBAUHD010000544.1, on the reverse strand, counting down.
CGCCGGCCCCGTCGCGTCCTCCTCCAGAACCACGCGCCACGCCCGCCCCTCCACAATCAGCGACAACACACCCGGCCGCAACTCCCGCGCCTCCACCGGAATCGAAATTCCATCCACCAAAACTTCCGTCGCCCCCGGCGCATACTCCACCGCGCGAACCCGTCCCGCAATCTCAATCGCGAGCTTCATCGCCGCAGACCCTCCGCCCGCGCCGCCCGCTTCCATGCGCGGGTTGTCTCCACCGCCGCCGCGGGAGCCGTCTCCGCCCGCCTGCTCTCAAACACCGCCGCCGCAATCGAGGCCACCTGCTCGCGTTCCTCGCGCCCATCCGCCGCCGTCTCCGGCGAAGCCTCCGCCAGCAGCCGCTCCAGATAGCCCGTATCGATCCGCGCCGCCTGAAAATCCGCATCCCGCAAAATTCGCCGAAACAACCCCAGGTTCGTCCGAATCCCCCCAATCACGTACTCATCGAGCGCCCGCAGCAGGCGCGCAATCGCCGCCTCTCGGGTCGGCGCATACGCCACCAGCTTTGAGAGCATCGGATCATAATCCATTGGAACCACCCAGCCCTCGTAAATCCCAGCGTCCTCCCGAATCCCCGGGCCGCCCGGCCGCGCCAGCCGCGTAATCTTTCCCGGCGAGGGAAAAAATCCATTGTCCGGGTCTTCGGCATACACGCGGCACTCCATCGCGTGCCCCCGCAACTGCACATCTTCCTGCGTCAGCGGCAACGGCTCGCCTTGCGCAATCCGAATCTGCAAGTGAACCAAATCCAGCCCCGTCACCAGCTCTGTCACCGGATGCTCCACCTGCAAGCGCGTGTTCATCTCCAGGAAATAAAAATTCCGAGCGTCGTCCACCAGAAACTCAACCGTCCCGGCGTTCGTGTAGCCCGCCGACTGCGCCAGCCGCACCGCCGCCTCGCCCATCTGCCGCCGCAGCTCGGCGCTCACCACCGCCGACGGAGCCTCCTCAATCACCTTCTGGTGCCGTCGCTGCACCGAGCACTCGCGCTCGCCCAGATACACGCAGTGGCCATGCTCGTCCGCCAGCACCTGAATCTCAATGTGCCGAGGCCGCTCAATCAGCTTTTCCAGGTAAACTTCGCTCGACCCAAACGCCCGCTCCGCCTCGCTCTGCGCCGCCTCAAAGGCTGACTTCAGGTCTTCGCCGCGCGTGACCGCCCGCATCCCCTTGCCGCCACCGCCCGCCGCCGCCTTCAGCATCACGGGATAGCCAATCTCCGCCGCCACCGCGTGCGCTTCGTCCAGCGACCCCAGCCCCTTCGTCGAGCCGGGAGTCCGCGGCATGCCCGCCCGGTCCGCCGCCTGCCTCGCCCGCGTCTTCGACCCCAGCGCCCGCATCGCCCCCGCCGGGGGACCGATAAACTTCACCCCCGCCCGCTCGCAGGCCTCCGCAAAATCCGCGTTTTCTGAAAGAAATCCGTAGCCGGGATGGATCGCCTCCGCGCCCGACCGCCGCGCAATCTCCAGCAGCAGATCGCCCCGCAAATACGACTCCGCCGCCGGAGCCGGCCCCAGCCGGTACGCCTCATCCGCTTCCAGAACATGAAGCGCCGCCCGGTCCGCGTCCGAGTAGACCGCCACCGGAGAAATTCCCATTTCCCGGCACGCCCGCGCAATTCGCAGCGCAATCTCGCCGCGATTCGCAATCAGAATCTTCCGGAAAACCCGACGCTC
>JBAUHD010000543.1:0-6432 GCA_049680085.1 Acidobacteriaceae bacterium | reverse complement strand
TGTCGCGCGATACCAGCGTCGAGGGCGCGGACTCGGCGCTGATGATCGCGATGGATCGCGGAGCACTGGAGGCGAGCTATGTTCCGGGCAAGTATTCCGATGTGCTGCTCACGCCGGATTTGCGGATTCTGATTTCGGGGCCGGGCACGGCGGACCTGAAGATTCGCGTGAACAAGCAGGGCGATACGTGCGTGGACAATCATGGCGCGAACGCCCCCTATGTCACGGTGACGAGCCAGTTCGAGGGCGGGCTCTATCGCGTGCAGGCCAACCAGCGGGTGATGTTTGAGCACGGCAGCCTGCAGCAGGTGGTGGACAACGAGGCCGATGCTTGCGGGTGTCCAGCTGCGGCTCCTCCAGTCGCGGTGGCAAGCAGCGGTGCAAAACCGCAGCCGGGGAAGACGGCGACTGAGGCGACGAACCCATTTCCGCTGGCGCGAAGCGAAGGGCTGGCCGCGCCGGAGCCCGCTCCAACGGAGCCAGTCGTTCCGGCGGGCGTGCCCCACGTCGAGGTCGCGGCCCCCATTGCCTTTGACTCTGCGCTGACGCCCAATCCAGCCGTGAAGGGAGCGGCGGGAAAAGCCCCGGAGATATTGTCGCGGGCCAGCCGTCCCGCTTCGGTCAAAACGGAATCGCCGTCGCTGAATGCGGAGATTGCTCCAGCGCGCCCGGCTAAGAACCCTCATGGGTTCTTCCATTCCATTGGGCATTTCTTTGCGCGTATATTTGCCGGGTGACGTATTGGCGGAGAACGATGCGAATGGCCGATGGGATAAAATTGGCTTGGAGCATTTCTTCGCAGCCCGTACGGGCTCTGAGGCGGGCGAACGGTCCTTGCGAATCGGTTTGCCGCGAAATTCTCAAGACATTTTAAGGAGTTTTTATTTATGGCGATTCCCGCCACACAGATGCGTCCGGGCATGATCATTAAGCACAACAACGAGCTTCATGCCGTGTTTTCGGTGGAGCACCGTACGCCCGGAAATCTGCGGGCCTTCATCCAGGCCAAGCTGCGGAACCTGCGCACCGGCGCGATGTTCGAGCACCGCTTCCGCTCGCCCGACCCGATTGACCGCGTGGTGGTGGATGAGATTCCGATGGAGTTTCTCTATAACGATGGCGACGATTTCTACTTCATGAATACCGAGAATTACGAACAGACGAACCTGAAGCGTGACATGCTGGGTGACGCAGTGGAGTACTTGACGGCGAACTTGCAGATCACGGTTTCGTTCTTCGATGAGGTTGCAGTGGGCATCGAGCTTCCGCAGACGGTGGAGTTGACGGTAGTGGAGACCGAGCCGGGGCTCAAGTCGGCCACCGCTTCATCGGTCACCAAGCCGGCGAAGCTGGAGACAGGTTTGACGGTACAGGTGCCTCCGTTCATCAACCAGGGCGAAAAGATTCGCGTGGATACGGCGGAAGGCTCTTATTTGAGCCGGGCATAGTCGGCGGGACTTTGGTAAAAAACGGCGCGGCTTTGGCTGCGCCGTTTTTTAATGGTCCTGCAATCAACGGCTGGTTGCGTTGCGGGCGCGCATCTGCAAAACTGAGTCCGCGTCGTCGGGAAACTATGGTTCGTCATTATCTGGTAAAAGGCCGTGTGCAGGGAGTGGGCTTCCGATGGTATGTGCATCGGGAAGCTGGGGATCTGGGCTTGCATGGCTGGGTTCGCAACACCGAGGCCGGGCAGGTAGAGATCGTGGCCTCAGGCGAGGCTGAGGACCTGGGTTTGCTGCGCGACGCTTTGCAGAAAGGCTCGCGCGGGAGCCGCGTGGACGCCGTGATCGAGCACGATCTGGAAGACAGCGAGGCTGAGGGCCTGGGGCCGTTCCAGATTGAAGGCGCCTGGTGAGGTTCACCACCGAGGACACCTGGAACACACAGGAAAGTGGGTTGAGAAATAAATTTTGAATCCAAGGAGCGGCACGTTTTGACCACCTATCCACCCATCAATTGCGAGCCTTTGAAGGCGCTTGTGCGCACGGTTCCGGACTTCCCCAAGCCGGGAATTTTGTTCTACGACATCACCACCCTGCTGAAAGACAAGAAGGGTTTTGCCGAATTGATTGATGCCATGGCGGCGCACTACATCGGCAACGATGTTGACCTGGTGCTGGGAATCGAAGCGCGTGGGTTCATTTTTGGTCCAGCGCTGGCATACCGGCTCAACGCGGGGTTCGTCCCGGTGAGAAAGCCGCGCAAGCTGCCGGCTCCGGTCGCGAAAGTGACCTACGACCTGGAGTATGGGACGGACACGCTGGAGGTTCACTTGGACGCGATTGAGCCGGGGCAGAACGTGGTGCTGGTGGATGATCTGCTGGCCACCGGCGGCACCATGGAAGCCACAGTGAAGCTGGTTCAGCAGCTTGGCGGGCACATTGCGGGGCTGGCGTTCGCGGTGGAGCTTGATTTTCTGAAGGGGCGAGAGCGGTTTCCAGACTACGACGTGTTCAGCCTGCTTCACTATAGCGAATAGCGAGAGGCACGAAGCGAGAACCGGGGGCGCCTTTGCAGGCGCCCTTTTTACTTCAGGCGCGCGCTCTTCGGACGAAATGGATAACCAGGAAGATCACGAACAGGACGAGCAGGATGTGGATGGCGAACACAGTGACGTGGAAGGCGACGAAGCCGATGAGCCATGCGACGAGGAGAATTATGGCGAGTGCGAGCCACATGCCGAACCTCTTTCCCGAGCGCAACTGCGAAGCCCTTCGTTCAGAATCGGATGTCAAGGGAAAAGATAGGTTTGCCTGGGAAGAATAAAAAGCGGGCCGGGGTAGGCCACAGAGAGCGGCCCGGCCCGCTGTGATTACGCAGCCTTGGCTTCGACGTTCACGGTCCGCGCCACTTGGTTCAACTTCGCGTCGGCCGCTTTCTCCTCTTCCAGAGTTTCGCTGAGGAGGCGGACGGCTTCGTGATCGCCGAGCAACTCGGCGTAGGTGCGGGCGGACCCGTAGGCCGCAATTTCATAGTGCTCGACGCGCTGGGCGGCGGAGATGAGTCCGGCATCGAGGACATCGGGTTCGCCGCCGTCGCTGATGCGCTCTTCGCCTTCTTTGAGCAGGCCCTTCATGCCTTCGCAGGTCTTGCCTTTGGGACTTTCGCTGAGGCGCTTGAAAATGTTTTCGAGGCGGGTCACGTGGTTCTTGGTTTCTTCGAGATGATGCTCGAAGGCCTTCTTGAGATTTGGATTGTGCGAGGCCTTGACGAGCTTGGGAAGGGCTTTGACAATCTGTTGTTCGGCGGAGTGCAGGTCCTGCAACTCGTCGATCATAAGCTCGCGGAGAGTTTCAATTTTCATGGGCAGAACTCCAGTTTGGAAGAGTTGGATTGCTTCCTAGTGGGATGCCGGGGAGGCTCGGGATGGTTGAGTCGAAAGCGGCGGACAAGCATTTTCAAGAAGATGGCGGCGGCTCGCCGTGGCATTCTCTTCGCGGTGTTTTCGGATGCGGATTGCGGTTTGCTCTGCGCAACTATTTTCTGAGGTCGGGAATTTTGCTGGCGAAGCAAATGGCGAGGGCCGCGGGGTTTGATCCTCACAGACGGCGGATTTGCTGGGCGGCCTCCCGAGCCTCGGTGTTGATCAGGGCTTCAGAGGTCAATTGGTCGGTATTGCGCAGTTCAGGAAACAGCGCGCTCCAGATTCCCGTGATCATCAACGACCCGATGCCTCCATAGATCACGGCACGGACGGCTCCCCACCACTGGGCCGTCAGCCCGCTTTCAAATTCGCCCAGTTCATTCGAGCCTCCGATGAACAGCGAATTGACGGCGGAAACGCGGCCCCGCATCTCAGGCGGCGTGGCGAGCTGGAGAATCGACGAGCGGATGACGACGCTGACCATGTCCGACGCTCCCACCACGAACAGGGCGAGCATGGACCACACCATGCTCTTGGATAAGCCGAAGAGAATGGTCGCCGCGCCGAAGATTCCGACGCAGCCGAGCATCAGGACCCCGGCGCGGTGCTGAATGGGGCGCCAGGCGAGGATGAGGGAGATGATGAGCGCTCCGACGGCGGGAGAGGCGCGCAGAAGGCCCAGGCCCTGGGCGCCGGCGTGGAGAATGTCCTCGGCAAAAATAGGGAGCAGGGCCACGGCCCCGCCGAGCAGGACAGCGAACAGGTCGAGCGAGATGGAGCCCAGCAGGACCGGCGTTCTGCGAACATAGCGAAAACCGGCGAGGATCACGTTCATCGAAAACGCGCGGTGCTCCATGCGCCCCGGGCGGACTGAGAGCGAGCCAACCAGAACCAGGAAACAGGCAAGCGTGGCAAGCGTGAAGAGGTAGACGATGGGGGCTCCAGCAATGCGCTCGTGGATGGGAAGCGTGAAAAGCAGGCCCCCCACCGCGGGGCCGGCAATGGTGGCCATTTGAAAGATGGTCGCGCCCCACGTCACAGCGTTGACAAAATGCTCCTCAGGCACAAGATGCGGGATAAGCGCGGAGCTGGCTGGTCCGCTGAATGCGCGTCCTGAGCCGATCAAAAAGAGCACAGCATAGATCGGCAGGATATGTCGGACATGATGAAAAGCGAACAGGAACAGTGCGGTGGTGCAGAAAACCTGAAGCGTGTAACAGATAAGGATGACATTGCGCCGGTCGAAGCGGTCGGCGACATGGCCGGATGGAAGAATGAAGAGAAGTCCGGGCAAAAAAAGCGCGAGCCCGGAGTAGCCGAGGTCGATGGCGCGATGGGTGATGAGGTAAATCTGCCAGGCAACAGCCAGCGCCTGCGCCTCGGCGCCGATAATGACCAGGAGGCGCGCAAGCTCATAGCGGCGGAAATCGCGGGAATGGAAAGCGGCGGCGGCTCTGGCAGGGGGTGATGGGTCGGACATGCCTGCTCTTGTTTATACCTGTCGCGGGTTGAGCTTGTCAGGGAGGTCGGCTATTTGGTAGTGGGCCAATTTGGATTCTCTGTATCAGGGCACGGCTTTACAGGCTGCGGAAAAAGTCGGTTTTGTATCAGGGCACGGCTTCAGCCGTGCCGAAAGTGGCTGAAAATACGTGGGGGCTTCAGCCCCTGAGCGATGTCTCTCCCAAATTGACACTACCGGCTATTTGCTGGCCTTCGACGGCTTGGAGACTTGTATCAAGGCGGGTTTTGCCGCTGCGGACGCGGCATCGTACCCTGAGGGGTGGACGAAATTCGGAACCCAATGCCGCTGGCGGCGTCCAATCCTGCGATAGAGACGATGGAGGAGCGGTTGACGCCCGAGCGGGTCGGCCTGGGATCGTTTCGGGCAGTGGCGGCGGTTTGCCTGTGCGGCGTCTTCGCGTTTCTCAACCTCTATGTAACCCAGCCCATGCTGCCGCTGCTGGAATCAATTTTCCATACCTCGAAATCCGTCGTCGGCCTCACCGTCAGCGCGGCCACGCTCGGAGTCGCGATCTCGGCGCCGCTGCTGGGCGCGCTCACCGAGCAGATGAACCGCAAGCGCGTCATCGTGGCTTCGACCATCGCGCTGGCCGTGCCGACTCTGCTGGCGGCGACTTCTCCGGGGCTGCACACGCTGGACGTGTGGCGATTTTTCCAGGGGTTGATTTCTCCCGGCATTTTCGCCATCACCATTACCTACATCGGTGAGGAGTGGGAGCGTCACGCGCTGCCCATCGTAATGAGCATTTACGTAAGCGGCACCGCGCTCGGCGGGTTTTTGGGCCGCGTGACAGCGGGCGTGGCGGCGGAGCGGCTGAGCTGGCGATGGTCGTTTCTGATTCTCGGTCTGCTCACGCTGGCGGGCGCAGCCATGATTGCGCGCTGGCTGCCGCAAGAGCGCCGCGTGATTCCGCCGGAGCATAGAGTAGCGCCGGCGGAGCAGTTGCGGGCCATGATGAGGCACTTCCGCAATCCCCGTCTGGTGGCCACCTTCGCCGTTGGATTCGGAATGCTGTTCGCCCTAGTCGGCACCTTCACCTACATCACCTTCTATCTGGCCGAGGCTCCGTTTCATCTTTCCACCGAAGCCCTCAGCTATCTGTTTGCGATCTACCTGGTCGGACTGGCGGTGACTCCGGCAGGCGGATTTCTCATCCGGCGCATCGGGCTGCGGGCGGGCATCGCCCTGGCCGTTTCGGCCTGCCTGCTGGGAATCTTGATCACGCTGAGTCACTCGCTCTGGATCGTGATTCTGCCGGGGCTGGGACTGGTCTGCACCGGAGTCTTTCTCTCCCAGGCCACGGCCAACAGCTTCCTGAGAGTGGCGGCCCCGGCGGGCGGACGCGCTTCCGCGGCGGGACTCTACATCTGCTGCTACTACATCGGCGGAACCGCGGGCGGGGTAGTTCCGGCGTATCTGTGGTCGGTGGGGAAATGGCCGGCCTGCGTCGCGCTGATCGCCTGCGTGCTGGCCGTAACGCTGGCCGTGGCGCTGGTCGGATGGCGAATGCCGGGGGAAGCTAAAGAGGCCATCGGCTGAGAGGCGG